>JAZOBP010000001.1:0-4724 GCA_045596065.1 Lawsonibacter sp.
TGGGAGAGCATCTTTGAGGGGGCCGACTGGTTCCACTTCACAGGCATTACCCCGGCTCTGGGCGCCAATCTCGTAGACATCTGCGAGCAGGCCTGCAAAGCAGCCAAGGCCCGTGGAGTCAAGATCTCCTGCGACCTGAACTACCGCGGCAAGCTGTGGACCCGTGAAGAGGCCCGCGCTGCCATGACCGATCTGTGCCAGTATGTGGACGTCTGCATCTCCAACGAGGAGGACGCCAAGGACGTGTTCGGCATCGAGGCTGAGAACACCGACATCTACGGCGGCAAGCTCAATCACGAGGGTTACAAGTCCGTGGCCAAGCAGCTTGCAGACAAGTTCGGCTTTGAAAAGGTGGCCATTACCCTGCGTACCTCCATTTCCGCCAGCGACAACAACTGGGCCGGTATGCTCTATGACGGCAAGGACTACTGCTTCTCCAAGAGCTACGCTCTGCACATCGTAGACCGTGTGGGCGGCGGCGACAGCTTCGGTGCCGGCCTTATTTATGCCCTGCTCACGGGTAAGGACACCCAGAGCGCCGTGGAGTTTGCCGTGGCTGCCTCTGCACTCAAACACTCCATCGAGGGCGACTTCAACCGGGTGAGCGTGTCCGAGGTAGAAAAGCTGGCCGGCGGTGGCGGCTCCGGCCGTGTGCAGCGCTGAGGAGGGTCTGACATGGACATTATGAAGCAAATGGAACAGCTGGGCGTCGTCCCGGTGGTAGTTCTGGACGAGGTCAAGCACGCCGTGCCTCTGGCCCGTGCCATGCAGGCCGGCGGCGTACCCTGTGCCGAAGTTACCCTGCGTACCGCAGCCGGTCTTGGTTCCATCGAGGCCATGGCCCAGCTGGGCGACATTCTGGTGGGCGCCGGTACGGTTGTCACGCTGGATCAGTGCAGAGATGCTCTTTCCGCCGGGGCTAAGTTTATCGTCTCTCCCGGCCTCAATGACAAGGTGGTGGAGCATTGTCTTGCCCATAACGTGCCCGTACTGCCCGGCTGCGTGACTCCCACCGAGATCATGCACGCCATGGATCTGGGCCTTGATACGGTCAAGTTTTTCCCTGCCAACGTCTACGGCGGCCTCAAGGCGATGAAGGCCCTTGCCGCTCCCTTTACCGGCATCAAGTTTATCCCCACCGGCGGTGTAAGCGGTGACAATCTGGCCGAGTACATTTCCGCACCCTTTGTCCGTGCCGTGGGCGGCAGCTGGCTGTGTGCCAAGGCTGATGTCAACGCCGGTGCCTTTGACAAGATCACCCAGCTGTGCCGTCAGGCCAGCGACATCGTTGCAGCCAAGTAAATAACCTAAGATAAGAGCCGAAAGGAGTTGTCCTTTCGGCTCTTGTTCTATTTTGCTGCGGCCCGGTAAGCGGCAGGGGAGCGGCCCATTCGGTCTAAAAACTGGCGGTTAAAGCTGCGAATGGAGCCAAAGCCCAAAGACAGGGCGATCTGGCTCACCGGCAGACTGGTGCTGTTGAGCAGGTGCAGGGCATCGTCCATGCGCAGCGAGGTCAGGTAATCGGTGAGGGTGGTGTGCAGCTGATCGGCAAACAGGTGAGAAATATAGCTTTCGTTATAGCCTGTGGCAGCCGCAATGGAAGACCGGGACAGGGGCTGGGTGTAGTGGTCGTTGAGATAGGTCAGTACCGTGAACAGGGCGCTGTCGCCGCTGTCGGTGGCTTCTGTCAGCGTCAGCAGCCCCAGAAGCTTGCTTGTGGTCAACAGAGCGTAGCCCTGCAAAATGGCAGAGGTGCTTCTGCGGTCGGCAAGAGCCATGTCCAGCAGCTGTGCCACTCCGGTATGCTCCCAGCTGCCCCGGCGGAGCACCGGGTCCACAGGCAGCATCTGCTCCAGCGTGCTCTGTACCGGTGCGAGATAGGGGACAACCGGGATGACAAAGACCACCGCACTGCAATTTTTGCTGTGCTCATAGCCGTGGATGCGGTTGGGGAAGGAGACGAACAGATCGCCGGCAGAAAGGGGATAGAGCCGGGCATCACACAAGGCGGTGGAGGTGCCCTGCTTGATATAGACCAGCTCCACGGCGTTGTGCCGATGGGGGATAAAGTCCAGATCATCCCGGCGGGGGTAGATAAACAGGTCGTGTTTTTCCTGATGCAGTGTTTTCATTTGTATTCCTCCGCACAATATGACTATGTTACCCCACGTATTGTCTTGCATTATAGCACATCCTGTCATATACTGCAAGTGCATTAAAATCACCTTATATCGATGAAAAGATGGAGGTAACAGTATGGAATTGAGAAAGCACGCCAGATTTTTGTACCAGCCGGTGCTGCCTCTGGGCAAAAATCTGAAGATGGTCACCAATAGCAAGGCCCACTGGGATGTGGCCCTGCAGGGTGCCACCGAGGGCACCGTTCTTTTGAAAAATGAAGGCGTCCTGCCTCTGAAGCAGGGCACCCGTCTGAGTCTGTTTGGCCTTGGTGCCGGCGACTTCCTCTTTGGCGGCGGCGGCAGCGGCCGTGTCTACACCGAGAATAAGATCACGCTGGATGACGCTCTGCGTGCCGCAGCAGACCGGGGCGAGCTGGAGTACTTTGCCGGCACTGCCGACTTCTATAAAAAAGAGATCGGCGCCGTGCTGGCTCAGGGCATGAGCGCTCCGGCTCTGTTTATGACCTGGCGCAGCCAGAATCAGATGCAGCTGCCCGTGATGCCCGACAGCCTGTACGATCAGGCCAAGGCATTTGGCGGCACGGCCATTTTCTGTCTGAGCCGTTACTCCTCCGAGGGCGATACTGCCGGCGACCGTACCGGCGGTGAGGGTGACTTCTACCTCTGGGAGGAGGAGAAGAAGCTGCTGGACCGCCTGTGTGCCGACTTTGACAACGTGGTCGTGGTCCTCAACACCTGCGGCCCTGTGTCCGTGCGTGAGTATAAGGACAACCCCAAGATCGGCGCAGTTCTCTATCCTCTGTTTGGCGGCGGCATGGCCGGCACAGCTCTGGTCAATGTCCTTATGGGTCACAGCTACCCCTCCGGCCACCTGCAGCACACCATTGCCTACGATCTGGCCGACTACCCCTCCACCAAGGGCTTCCACGACTTTGAGGATCATGTGGACTACACCGAGGACATCTTTGTAGGCTACCGCTACTTTGAGACCTTCGCTCCGGACAAGGTCGCCTATCCCTACGGCTTCGGTCTTGGCTACACCACCTTTGCGGTGGAAATTCAGTCGTCTGCGCTGGACAAGTTTACCGTCAAGCTCACCGTCAAGGTGACCAACACCGGCAGCTTTGCCGGCAAGGAGGTCGTTCAGGCCTATCTGTCCGCCCCTCAGGGCAAGCTGGGCAAGCCCGCCAAGGTGCTGTGCGCCTTTGAAAAGACCCGTGAGCTCAAACCCGGCGAGAGCTGTCTGCTCAAGCTGCACTTTGACATCCGTGACTTTGCCTCCTTTGACGATCTGGGCAAGATAGCCCCCACCGCCTTTGTGCTGGAAAAGGGCCAGTACCTGGTCCACGTGGGTGCCAACGTCCGTGACACGCAGAGCGTATTCTCCTTCATGCTGGACGAGGACATGGTCTGCCGCAAGTGCCGCCCCTACATGGCGCCCCGTGCTCTGGAGGAACGTCTGTGTGCCGACGGCACCATGGAGAAGCTGCCCAAGGCCGAAAAGGTAGAGCACAAGCCTCTGGGCTACCGTCTGAAAACCAAGGGCAAGCCTGAACAGTTCCCCCTGATCGACGCCTACAGGCAGGACAGGTTGGATGAGTTTATGGCAAGTCTTACCGACGGTGAGCTTGCCGAGCTGCTCTACGGCCGACCCATTATGAATCCCTCCAACACCAACGGCATCGGCATGGCCCCCAAGTACGAGCGTGAGGACGTCAAGCTTGTGCCCCTGGTGCCCACGGCCGACGGCCCCATGGGTCTGCGTATCCGTGAGGGCAGAGGTGTACTGCCCACGTTCTTCCCCGGTGAGTCCGCCATGGCCCAGACCTGGAACCTGCCCCTCATCCGCAAGTCTGCCGTGTGCATCGCCCGTGAGGCCAAGGAGAACAACATCGGCATCTGGCTGGCCCCGGCTATGAACATCCAGCGCAACCCCATGTGCGGCCGCAACTTCGAGTACTACTCCGAGGATCCTCTGGCCTCCGGCCTGTGCGCCGCTGCTGCCGTCAAGGGTGCTCAGTCCGAGAAGATCGCTGCCACCATCAAGCACTTCTGCTGCAACAACCGTGAAAATGACCGCCGTCTTGCCGACTCCCGTGTGTCTCAGCGTGCTCTGCGTGAGATCTACCTGCGTGGGTTTGAGATCGCCATCAAGAAGGCCCACCCCTGGGCGCTGATGACCTCCTACAACCCCGTCAACGGTGAGCAGATGAGCAAGAACTGGGAGGCCCTCAACGGCGTCCTGCGTACCGAGTGGAACTATCAGGGCGTAGTCATGACCGACTGGCGCACTCTGGCCAATATTGACGAGGAGCTCCACGCCGGCGGCGACGTAAAGATGCCCGAACTGATCACCAAGTTCTACAAAAATGCCCCCAAGTCCTGCAACCTTGAGCAGATGGTGGCCGACGGCACGCTGGACCGCAACGCTGTCATGGCTGCGGTGCGCCGCATTCTGCTGCTCATGGAGCATCTTGACTGACAAAGGAGGAGCCTGTTATGAACAACTCTTACATCCAGCCTACGGCCTATGAGCTGGCCGTCAACCGCATCGTGCCCATCCCCAAGCAGGTGGAGCAGCTG
>JAZOBP010000002.1:0-2819 GCA_045596065.1 Lawsonibacter sp.
GCCCAGCATGATGCCGCGGCCGGGGTAGGCGTGGTTTTGGAGGATGGTGTTGAAGTTCTGAACCTGCATGGTCAATTCTCCTTTCAGTTAAGACAAGGCGCACCGATGCCAACAGCACGGTGCGCCCAGACGGTCGGCATATTCCGTGCGGTACTCCCCGTGGTCAATTCCACTTCCGTCAGTGATACCGCACGTGTTTTAGTTGTCAAAGCACCCGGACGGTGCGGCCCTCCACCTTGAGACGGTCCTGACAGAACAGGGACACGGCCTGGGGCAGCAGCTTCCACTCCGCCTGCTCCATGATGCGCCGCTGGAGTACCTCTGGGGTGTCGTCGGGGAGGACTTCCACGGCCTTCTGGCAGATGATGGGGCCGCCGTCACATTCTTCGCTGACAAAGTGCACCGTAGCACCGGACAGCTTGACTCCGTATTCCAGAGCTTTTTCGTGCACGTGCAGGCCGTAGCAGCCCGGACCGGCGAAGGAGGGGATAAGGGCGGGGTGGACATTGATGATGGCGTTGGGGTATGCGTTTACCAGCTCACCGGTGAGGATGATCATAAAGCCGGCCAGCACCACAAGGTCGATGTTCAGCTCCTGCAGCTTGTCCACCAGAGCCACAGTCATGGCCTGATTGGAGGAGTATGCTTTGCGGGCCACCACATAGCCGGGGATGCCGGCCTTTTTGGCACGCTCCAGAGCGTAGGCGTCGGGGGTGGAGGAGATGACGGCGGTGATCTGTCCGCCTGTGATCTCGCCCCGGGCCTGAGCGTCGATCAGGGCCTGAAGATTGGTGCCGCCGCCGGAGACGAGTACGGCAATGTTTTTCATGCCAGGATCACCTTTTCCTCACCCTTGACGATAGTGCCCATGAGGTAGGCGTCCACGCCCTGATCCTTGAGAATGGCAAGGGCGGTGTCTGCCTGGCCGGCAGGTACCACGATGCTCATGCCCACACCCATATTATAGGTGTTGAACATATCACGCTCGGGCACGTTGCCCCACTTTGCGATCATGTCAAAGATGGGCAGCACCTTGACGGCGCTCTTGTCGATCCTGGCACACAGACCGTCGGGGATGGGGCGGGGGATGTTCTCGTAGAAGCCGCCGCCGGTGATGTGGCTGATGCCCTTGACATCGACCTTTTCCAGCAGGGCCAGAACAGGCTTGACGTAGATCTTGGTAGGTACCAGCAGGGCCTCGGCAATGGTCTTGCCGCCCAGTTCCTCACGGGAAACGTAGAGCTCAGGGTTGTTGTTGTCGATGTCGAACACCTTGCGGCACAAGGAGAAGCCGTTGGAGTGGATGCCGGTAGAGGGCAGGGCGATGACCACATCGCCCTCGGCCATACGGGTGTTGTCGATGATCTTTTTCTTGTCCACGATGCCCACGGCAAAACCGGCCAGATCGTAGTCCTCTACGGGCATCAGACCCGGGTGCTCGGCAGTCTCGCCGCCGATGAGGGCGGCACCGGACTGGACACAGCCCTCGGCTACGCCGGAGACGATCTCGGCGATCTTCTCGGGAATGTTTTTGCCGCAGGCGATATAGTCCAGGAAAAACAGGGGCTTTGCGCCTACGCAGATAATGTCGTTGACGCACATAGCCACGGCATCGATGCCGATGGTGTCGTGTTTGTCCATGAGAATGGCCAGCTTCACCTTGGTGCCGCAGCCGTCGGTGCCGGAGACCAGAACGGGCTCTTCCATACCGGCGACGGGCAGGCCGAAGCAGCCGCCAAAGCCGCCTACGTCGTCCAGACAGCCCTCGTTGCGGGTGCGGGCCACATGCTTTTTCATCAGTTCGACGGCACGGTAGCCGGCAACAATATCTACGCCCGCAGCGGCGTAGCTGGCGGACTGGGAGTTTTTATGCTCCATATTCAGAAGCTCCTTTTCAGAAGTTATGGTTGTTGATTACAGAGATCACGTCCGGCCTGCTTGCAGTGTCCGGATTTCCGCCCACTCAAAACAAAAACAGCACAGAGGGTTTGGCCGTTTTGTGTTTCTTGGTTCAGTCGATCCGGTCTGCTCACAACGGCACAGACGGTTATTCTTTTCCGGACCAGCAGTAGGTGCAAACCTTGTCCCGGTCAAGACCGATGGCTTCCAGTACGCCGTCCAGAGACTGGTAGCCCAAGGAGTCAAAGCCGAACTTTTTGCAGATGGCCTTCAGCATGCACTGACCGCGCTGGGTACGGGCATCGGCATATTCGTCCAGATGCTTTTGTCCCTCGTCGCCCTCCAGTTCCTGTACCGTGGTGCGGGTGAGCAGTTCCATTTCAGACTTGCTGCTGGAAAAATTCAGGTACTTGCAGCCGTACATGATGGGGGGGCAGGCCGAGCGCATATGGACCTCCTTAGCGCCCGACTCGTAGAGAAACTCGACCGTCTCCTTCAGCTGGGTGCCACGGACGATGGAGTCATCCACAAACAGCAGTTTTTTGCCCTGAATCAGCTCGGGTACGGGGTTTTGCTTCATCTTGGCCACCTGGCTGCGTACCTTCTGGTTGGTGGGGGTAAAGGAACGGGACCAGGTAGGGGTGTATTTGACGAAGGGACGGGCAAAGGGGGCGTGGCTCTCGTTGGCGTAACCAATGGCGTGAGGGATACCCGAATCGGGCACACCGGCCACATAGTCCACGTCCTGAGCGATACCGCGTTCCCGGTCGGTGCGGGCCATGATCTCGCCGTTTCTGTAGCGCATGACCTCGACATTCTTACCCTCGTAATTGGAGTTGGGGTAGCCGTAGTAGGTCCACAAAAAGGGGCAGATCTTCATTTCTTCACCGGCAGGTGACAGCCGCTCAAAGCCGTGGGCG
>JAZOBP010000003.1:0-5802 GCA_045596065.1 Lawsonibacter sp.
AGATGGTGGACGACATGATCCGTGCCGTGCGTGACGCCTACGACGCCCGTCAGAAGTAAGCAACATTATTTTACATAAACAGGAGGAAAATAAAATAGAAATCAAGCTTTATCAGAAGGAAATCGAGCTGCAGTCCCGTGGTTGGGTGCCCACCTTCCATGACATCTCCACCGATGTGATGAACATCGTGGCCGAGTCCGGCGTGAAGAACGGCACCTGCGCCATCGTCTCCCACCACACCACCTGCTCCGTCATGGTTCAGGAGTGCTCCCACGACTTCGATACCTTCGATCTGGAGTACCTGCAGCATGACCTGCTGGACATCATGCGCAAGATGATCCCCGACTACACCAACGAGGGCGACTATCGTCATCCCGGCCCCGTCCACGCTCAGTTCGGCCGCTATGTTGACGAGCCCGGCAACTTCACCTCCATGAACACCGACGGTCACCTGCGCTCCGTCTTCTTCGGCCGCAGCGAGACCATGACCATCAAGGACGGCAAGCTGGACGGCGGTGAGTTTGCTCACATCTACTTCATCGACTGGGACCACGTCCGTGCCCGTCACCGTCAGGCCAACGTCACCATCATGGGTACCACCGAGGATGTCAACGACCGCAAGTACAACAACGGCGAGGTCGTCAACACCCTGCGTAAGTTCCCCGCTGAGGAGAAGGCTTATCTGGAGCAGTACGACGAGTGGAAGAAGCGCTGAGCTGACCCCGACTCAAACCAATAAAGGGCTTGTCTCGACTGAGGCAAGCCCTTTTTAAACCATCTAAGGAGAATGAATATGAACATCAAAATTGCCCCCTCTCTGTTTGCGGCCAACTTTGCCTATCTTGCCGATGACGTCAAGAAGATCGCCGGTGCCGAGTACATCCACGTGGATGTGATGGACGGCCACTTTGTGCCCAACTTCGGCATTGCCCCCCATATCATTCAGGCCATCCGCCCCCTGACCGGGCAGGTGCTGGACGTGCACCTGATGATCACCGAGCCCATCCGCTATGTGGACGTGTTCTGCAACGCCGGGGCCGACATCGTCACCGTCCATGTGGAGAGCGACACCGAGGAGAACATCCACGCCGCTCTGGACAGGATCCACGCCAACGGCAAGAAGGCCGGCGTGGTGGTCAAGCCCAACACCCCTGCCGAGGCCATCCTGCCCTTTATCAGCAAGTGTGAGATGGTGCTGGTCATGACGGTGGAGCCCGGATTCGGCGGCCAGAAGTTCATGGCCCACATGATGCCCAAGGTGGCTCAGATCCGTGCCCTGCTGGATCAGCACAACCCCGCCTGCGAGCTGGAGGTGGACGGCGGTGTGGACCTGACCACCAGTCTGGAGTGCGTCAAGGCCGGTGCCAACGTGCTGGTGGCCGGCAGCTCTGTGTACAAGGCTGCCGATCCTGCCCAGTGCATCGCTGCCATGCGCAGCCAGTGTGCTGACGCGGTAAAGGAATGATCAAAAGGCTGCTGTGTGTCCGCACCGCCGGGACGGACCCCTACGAAAATCTGGCGGTGGAGGAGCTGCTGCTGGACACGGTGGGAGAGGGCGAGTGCATCCTCTACCTGTGGCAGAATGACCATACCGTGGTCATCGGCCGCAACCAGAATGCGTGGAAGGAATGCCGGGTCTCCGTGCTGGAACAGGAGGGCGGCCATCTGGCCCGCCGGCTGTCCGGCGGCGGTGCGGTGTACCACGATCTGGGCAACCTCAACTTCACCTTCCTTATGGGGGAGGAGGACTACGACCTGGACCGGCAGCTGCGGGTAATCGAGACAGCCTGCCGCAGCGTGGGCCTGAGCGTAGAGCGCTCCGGCCGCAACGATGTGTTGGCCGAGGGCCGCAAGTTCTCCGGCAACGCCTTCTACCACAGCAAGGGTCGGGCCTACCACCACGGCACCCTGCTGGTGGATACCGACGGGGCCCGCCTGTCCCGGTATCTCAGCCCCTCCAAGGCCAAGCTGCAGGCCAAGGGGGTGGATTCGGTGCGCTCCCGGGTGGTCAATCTGGCCCAACTGTGTCCCGGACTGACCTGTGGGGACATGGCCCGTGCCATGGAAGCCGCCTTCGGGCAGGTCTACGGCCTGACCCCGGAGCCGGTGCAGCTTGACCATCTGGACGGGGCGAAGGTCGCACAGCTGCGGGAACGCAATGCGAGTGCCGATTGGCTCTTTGGCTCCCGCCTGCCCCTGAGCATGGAGTGCGAAAAGCGCTTTGACTGGGGCGGCGTGCAGCTGCAGCTGCAGGTGGAATCAGGGGTGGTGACGGCGGCCAGGGTATATACCGACGCTATGGAATGGCAGCTGGCCCAGGAGTTGGAGCAGGTGCTCACCGGCAGCAGCTTTTCGGTGCGTGCCATGTGTGAGCGCATCCAAAGGGCCGGTCTCGACCACGGAGCAGATCTCTGTGCCCTGCTGACCGAGCAGGAGCTTTGATGGGGGGAGTTTCGGTGAAGAAAACACATTCCATCGATATGTGCAGCGGCCCTCTGGGCAAAAAGATCCTGCTGTTTGCCCTGCCCCTTATGGCGGCCAACGTGATGCAGACGCTGTTCAATCTGGCGGACGTGATCGTGGTGGGCAAGTTTGCCGGCGACCTGTCTCAGGCGGCGGTGACCTCCACCACCTCCATGATCAACCTGCTGCTGGCCATCTTTATGGGCCTTGCCGGTGGTGCCAATGTGGTCATCGCCCGTGCCATCGGTGCCGGAGAGCGGGAAAAGCTGTCTGCCGTCGTCCATACCTGTATCACGCTGGGCCTTGTGTGCGGCGTGGTGCTGGCGGTGGGCGGCATGGTCGCATCCCCGTATTTGCTGGAGCTGATCAACTCGCCGGACAACGTCAAGGGCCTGTCCATGATCTATCTGCGCATTTATTTTCTGGGCATTCCTGCCACGCTGGTCTATAACTTTGCCAGTGCCATCCTCCGGGCCAACGGTGACACCAAGCGGCCCATGTATTTTCTGGCCTTTGCCGGCGTGATCAACGTGGTGCTCAACCTCATTTCCGTCATCGGCCTTCACATGGGCGTAGCCGGCGTGGCCATTGCCACCGTTGTGTCCCAGTATGTCAGCGCCCTTTTGGTGGTGCGCTGCCTGCAGCGGGAGGACGATATGCTTCATCTGGATCTGCGCAGTCTGTGCATCCGCTGGAGCGCCGTAAAGCAGATCGCCCGCATTGGAATCCCTGCCGGCCTGCAGGCGTCCCTGTTCTCCCTGTCCAACACGGTCATCCAGTCCTCTGTCAACTCTCTGGATGCCATCGATCAGTATAAGGACGTGGTGATGGCCGGCTCCGGCGCAGCCATGACCATTGAGGGCATCTGCTACCAGATCCCCGGTGCATTCTTCTATGCGGCCATGCCCTTTGTCAGCCAGAACTACGGGGCCAAGCGGCTGGATCGGGTGGACCGGTCCTTTTTGTGGTGCCACCTCTACTCCTTTTTGTGTGCGGCCATAGTGGCTCTTGTGACGGTGAGCCTTGGTCCCGTGCTGCTGCGGCTGTTCACCGACGACCCCCGGGTGGTGGAGCAGGGCCAGCTGCGTATCCGTATGATCATCACCTTCCTGTGCTTTGGTGCGGCCATGGACATCTGTACCGCCACCCTGCGCGGCATGGGCTGGTCTATGGTGCCTATGATCGTGACCCTGGCCGGTGTGTGCGGCCTGCGTCTGGTGTGGGTAGCTACGGTGTTCCGTGCAGATCCCTGTCCGGAAAATATCTATGTGGCCTATCCCATCACCTGGGCGCTGACCACCGTTTGTCACCTTATCACGATCTTCTTTGTCCGGCGTCGGGCAAAACGGGCGTTTGCTGCACCCTGACAAATTGGCCAAACGGGCCGGAAAACTCGGATTTCTGTCCTGTTTGGACATTGCATTTTCGCTGTGTTGTGATAATCTTTCTTCGGTCGGGGGAGGCAGTCTGCTCCGACTGTGAGAATAGAAACGGAGGCTGTAACGATGCTTAAATGTGGTTTTGCCAAACAGGATATTACCCCCGCACCCGGACGGCACATGGAGGGACACCCCCGTGCCCGTGTGGCCCAGAGTGCCAACGACCCTCTGTACGTGCGCTGCGTTGCGCTGGAGAACGAGGGCCTTGCCATCCTGCTGTGCTATGACATGGTGGGCTTGAAAAAGCACATCACCGAGGACATCCGTACCCATGTGGCCAAGGCTGTGGGCTGTGAGAAGAAGGACGTGTTCGTCAACTGCACCCACACCCACAGCGCCCCCAACTCTTCCGATGCCATGTGGCCCATTGACGAGGGCTTTGTGGCCGATCTGAAGCTCTATGCCGCCCGTGCTGCGCTGGATGCTGTGGCCGACCTGCGCCCCGGCAAGCTGTACAGTGCCTGCGGCGAGGCCAGGGGCATTAGCTTTGTGCGCCGCTACCGTATGAAGGACGGCTCCTGCCGCACCAACCCCGGCAACAGCCCCGATGTGGTGGGACCCATGAACGAGGCAGACGAGTCTCTGCGTCTGGTCAAGGTGGTGCGTGAGGGCGCCGGCGATGTGATTTTGGTCAACTTCCAGGTCCACCCGGATGTAGTCAAGAACGGCATGCCGCAGGAGGCCTACTCTGCGGATTACTGCGGCATGGTGTGCAGAACGCTGGAGCAGGCCATCCCCGGCTCGGACTGCATCTATCTCAATGGTACCGCCGGTGACCTGAACCACATCGACATCAAGGCTGCACCGGAGACCGAGCCCTATTTCGGCCGCCGCCACGCCCTGCACATGGCCCGCACCATTGCCGGCGAGGTGCTGCGTCTGTACACCAAGGCCGAGCCTTTGGCCGATGGCCCGGTGCATACGGTGGAGCGGCTGACCCCTCTCGCCCTGCGTGAGCCCGACCCCAAGGTGCTGGAGCACGCCGAGGACTACCTGCGCTGGCACGCCGAGGGCAAGGCAGAGAAGATCCCCTACACGGGCATGGAGTACATCACCGCTATTTATGAGGCGGTCAACCAGCTGGAGCTGAAGAAGCTGGGCGGCGAGCTCAAGGTATGGGTCAACGGCCTGTCTGTGGGCGACTTTGCCATTGTGGGCATCCCCGGCGAGCCCTTCTGCGAGGTGGGCAAGCAGGTGCGCGCCGCCTCTCCCTTCAAGGTGCAGTTCGTGCTGGGTCTGTCCAACGGCAGCGAGGGCTACTACCCCACCAAGGACGCCTACGAGGTCAACGGCTACGAGGCCCGGACCTCCTTCTTCCACGCCGGTGTGGCCGAGCGGTTTATCGAAGTGGCCGGTGAGGTCGTGCAGGAGCTGAAAAATCCGTAATATCAAGCAACATCAGAAAAACCTGTGTGCGTTTTTGCACACAGGTTTTTTGCCGGTGAGGGCAAGAAAAGGGGATATTGCCCCTTTTCACTGAGCAAGAAAAGCAAGAAAAGGGGATAGTGGTCCTTGCAAAGTGGACAATCGTGTGATAAAATGGGACTACCAATATTTTGGAAAGGAATGATTCCAATGATCAAAGTCGATCCCGCAACCAAGTTTGACTTCCAGCCTGCTGACTTTGTGCCCTTTAAGGACAAAGAGGTCTGCGAGCGTGTTCGCAAGATCAGCGGCAAGGATCTGGAGAAGCGTGAGGCCTGGTGGCATCCTGAGTTTAACGTCAAGGTCATGATGAACCCCCATCCTGTCCTGATCGCCACCCTGTTCTCCCGCCTGAAGGCTGCCTCTGAGGCCGGCAAGCCCTTCTCCATGATTCTGGGCAATCCCGAGCCCGACACCTACATCCCTCTGGCTCAGCTGATCAACTACTTCGGCGTGGACTGCTCCAAGGTCTCTC
>JAZOBP010000004.1:0-6844 GCA_045596065.1 Lawsonibacter sp.
TGGATGGTCTGGTAGCCCTTGCCCAGAGCGTCACTCCACGGGTCCAGCCACAGCTTGACACGGGAGGTCATGTAGGGGGTAAACAGGATGATGCCCGCAAGGCCACCCACCACGATGGAACCGCCTGCCACGAACCAGCGCAGTTTGACTCCGGCGGCAAAGAGCACCGCAGCACCGCCGGCCAGCACAAGAATGGTGCCCGACAGATGGGGTTCCTTGATGAGCAGCAGGGCAATGACCAGCACCACAGCGCCATAGGGCAGCAGCTCCAGCAGCTCGATGCGGTCCAAAAACGCCAATGTGCGGCCCCAGCGTGTGCGCCGGTTCCACTTTTTCTTCTTGACGCTGTCCCGCTTGCAAAGGCGGGCCGCAAAAAACAGGATGACCGCTAACTTTGCAACCTCCGAGGGCTGGAAGGTCGGGCCGGCCACCAGCGCAATGCGAAGCCAGCGCTGGGCACCGTTGACCCGGACTCCCAGAGGCGTAAGCACCAGCACCAGTAAAACCACCGCAGCGATCAGCATGGGCAGGGCAAGGGCCCTCCAGTACTGATAGTTGAATTTGGATGCACCATACATCACCACCAGACCCAGCAGAGCAAACTCACCCTGAGAAATGGCGTAGGCCAGAGGGCTGTTGGTCTTGGAGTCATAGTAGGCCGTGGCATAGGAGGCAGAAAGCACCATGATCAGCCCCACGCCCAGCAGCAGCAGGGTGAGCACCAGCAAAGGCAGGTCCACAGGCCCCCGGGCAAGCTGCTGCTCCATGGTCAGGTCTCGTTTTGCTTTGCGGGGCATGGGCCCACCTCCTTTCTTGGCAGAACCGGCGTTTATACACCCAGCTTATCCATCACGCCCCAGAAGGACGCCAGACAAAGCAGGACGGTAATGCCGGAAAAGATCACAAAAAGTTTTACTTCGCTCCAGCCGCCCATCTCAAAGTGATGGTGCAGGGGAGCCATACGGAAGATGCGCTTGCCGTGGGTCAGCTTGAAATAGGCCACCTGAAGGATGTCGGAGAGCACCTCCGCCACATAGATAGCGCCGATGACAGGCAACACAAGGGGAATATCCAGAGCAAAGGCCAGACCGCACACCGCACCGCCCAGAAACAGCGACCCGGTATCCCCCATAAACACCTTGGCCGGATGGAAGTTGTAAAACAGGAAAGCCACCAATCCGCCGGCGAGGGCAGCGGCGAGGGCACCTACCTCCATATAGCCGTACCATGCGGCCACGGCGGTATAGAACAGAGCTACGGGGATGGTCACGCCGGTGGCAAGGCCGTCCACACCGTCGGTGATGTTGACGGCATTGACCGTACCCACAATGACAAAGGCGGCAAAGACCATATATACCGGCCAACTCAAGATCAGTTCCTTGCCCCAGAAGGGAATGTACAGGTTGGGGGTCAGGATGCCCATGTAGCGCAGCAGCACCACAAAGGCCACGGAGGCCGCCAGCTGAAGCAGAAACTTCTCAATGGCGGTCAGACCCGTATTGTGATGGTGTTTGACCTTTTCGTAGTCATCAATAAAGCCAATAATGCCGAACACCAGTGCGAACAGGTAGACCACCAGGTGAGTGTAGCTGCCCTGCAGCATGGCCTTCCAGCCGCCCACCAGCACGGCAACCCCGATGCCGGCAATAAACATCAGGCCGCCCATAGTAGGGGTGCCCTGCTTGGACATATGCCACGTGGGGCCGATCTCCTTAATGGACTGGCCCGCCTTAAGCCTGCGCAGTGCGGGGATCAAAAGCTTGCCCAGCACAAGACTGACGGCAAAGGACAATACAAATCCGATCAACAATGACATGGTCGTAACCTCCCGGGTTCCCGTTTCTTTTGTCGCTGCCCCTTATTCCAAGGGGGTATAGGAGTCTGTCACACTGGTGTCCACAAAGCGCACGGAGATCACACTGCCCCGATCCACCTTTTCTCCCGGACCGGTCGCCTGATCCCGGGCTTTGGTAACTGCGCTGTAGTAGGATACGCCCGAGGCCCGCAGATAGAGCCCCAGATCATTGAGCTTCTTCTTGGCCTGATCGTAGGTCAGCCCTCTCAGGTCGGGCACGGACACTTGATCCGCCGGTGCCTCACCGCCCAGATACAGGATGACGGTGCTGTTGCCCGGGATCACCGCACCCACAGCGGGTATCTGGCCGGTAACCACACTGCCCTCACCTATTGTGCGGCAGGTGAGGTTCTTGCGTTTGAGCGCAGTCTGGGCCGTGGCCGGATCATAGCCCACCACCTTGGGCACAGACACGTCGGCGGCAGAGGCCTCCTCCTGAGTATACTGCCGCTCCACCCCCAGATAGTCCAGCACCTGAGCGATGAGCTGACCGGCAAGGGGTGCTGCCATCTGGCCGCCGCTGATGTAGTAGCCGGTAGAGCCATACTTGCTGCCGGGGGAGGCATGCTTGGGGGTATCGAAGTAGAGCAGCACGATGACCTCGGGGTCATTGGCCGGGGCAAAGCCCACAAAGGAGACAAGCTCCTCGTCCTTGGTGCCGACCTTACCTTCTGCGGTGCCGGTTTTGCCGCCGATGCGGTAGCCGGCCACATAGGCGTTGCGGCCGGTGCCCTCGGAGACTACGCTCTCCAAAATCTCAGCTGCGTGGCGGCTGGTCTGCTCGCTGACCACCTGACGCACCACGGTAGGCTCGGTCTGATAGAGGATGCCGCCCTGAGCGTCCCGCACGGAGTCCAGCACATAGGGCTGCACCAGATTGCCGCCGTTGACCACGGCGGAGAAGGCGCTGAGCAGCTGAAGGGGGCTGACGGTAAAGCGCTGACCGAAGGAGGCGGTCGCCAGCGACAGGTAGCCCTCAGGGCTGATGAAGTAGTCCCGGTCCCACACCTGACCCTTGGCCTCACCGGGCAGGTCGATACCGGTGTTGTCCTTGAGGCCAAAGGCCTCAAAATAGTCGTAAAACGCTTCTGCTCCAAGCTTTTGACCGATCATCATAAAGGCCGGGTTACAGGAGTTCTGCACCGCCTCGGCCAGGGTCTGGTCTCCGTGTCCGGCGTGGTCGGAGCAGGAAATGCGCCGGCCGTTGACCACATAGTAGCCCGGGCAGTAGAAGCGGTCGTTGTCGGAGATCACGCCGGCCTCCAGCGCCGCTGCCAGCACCATGGACTTGAAGGTAGAGCCGGGCTCATAGGTGTCGTTGAGCACCTTGCTGCGCCACTGCTTATTCAGGGCATTGGACACAGCTGCATTGGATGCCTTTTTGCGAAGTTCCTCCTCCGTCAGGGGCTTGCCGTCCTCATCGGTGAGGTTCTGGCCCTTGAGTTTTTGGTACTCCTGATCCTTCTGAGAGGCCGCCTGCTTGTTGAGCGTAGCATCATAAATGGTGCCGTAATTGTTCAGATCGTAGGTAGGGGCGCTGGCCATGGCATAGATCGCACCGAGTTTGGGGTTCATGACCACGCAGATACCGCCGTTCTGCACGTCATATTTCTCGATGCCGGCAGCCAGCGTCTGCTCGGCCATGCGCTGAATATTGCTGTCCAGAGTCAGGTAAATATCGTTTCCGTTTTCGGCGTCCACATAGTCGGAGTAGCTGTTGTAGATCTCAGCACCGGCACCGGTCTTGGTGGTGACCACACGTCCGGACTTGCCCTCCAGCACGTGCTCATAGGCCGCCTCCACGCCGTAGGCACCGCCGTTATCGTTGACAAAGCCCACCACATGAGCCGCCACACTGGACAAGGGGTAATACCGCTTGGTGGTGGGAGACATGATCAGGGAGTAGCCCAGCCGGTTATCCGAAATAAACTTCAGCAGCCGGTCTGCCTGATCACCCTCTACATTTTTCTTCAGGATCTCGTACTGGGAGTTGGTCTTTGCCATGCGGCCGTCCACCCACTCCGGGTCAAGATCCAGCACTGCACAAACCTCGTCCCGGATCAGATCCCGCCGGGCCTGAATGGCCGCCTGATAGGCCTGCTCGTCCGGCGTTCCGTCCTCCAGCTTGTAGTTTTTCTGGTCAAAGGCGTTGATCAGATCCTTGGGGGACAGGATCAGATTATACACCGTGGCCGACATAGCCATGACGTTGCCGCTGGCGTCCCGGATGGTTCCCCGGTTGGACTTGACCTCCACATCACGGGTGGACTGCTGCAGCTGACGCATCTGGTACTCCTCATGGTGCACGATGGCAATGTCCCACAGCCGCCAGCCCAGAGGAATAAAAGTCAGCACGCCAAACACCGCCATCAAAAAGGCGGTGCGGCGGAAAATACGCTGCTTGGACCGGTGTTCACGCTGGCGGTTTTCCTCTCTTCTGCTGTTTTCTCCGGCCATGTGACCACCTCCCTGTTATGGCTAAAAGGGCGCAAGAACTATCTTTCTTGCGCCCCTTGACTTCAGATGATTTCAGTCTGTTTCACTATATGTTTCCGCTTAGCGGAAATATTCGATCACATCGGAAAAAAGGCCCTTTGCCCCTTGAACCGCATCATCCACAAGGGCCACACCCGTACCGGCCCGATGCACCACCACACTGTCCGGCTGGGACATGTCCAGATAGGTGATCTGGTCTGCGGTGGGCCGGATCATGGTAGAGCCTACAGCCGCCTGAAGATGTTCCACATCGAAGATCTGCTCGTACTGGGCGCTGAGGGCAGCCTGCTCGGTCTGCAGGGCGGACAGCTCGTTGCGCAGAGAGACCACACGGTCAGAGGCCATGTGCAGCTGCAATGTGCTCAGCAGCAGAAGGACCGCAAACACACCTACAGCCAGAAACCCCACGATGGCAAAGGGTGCCACCTGACCGGCCTGACGCACCTGAGCCTGAGGACGGGCAACCTGCTGATAGCGGGGCGCTCTCTTGGGTACGCTGCGCTGCTCCTGTCCTCGCTTAGGACTGCGGACGGTATTGCCGGAGTAGGCCGGGGCGTAAGCTGCGCTGCCGTTGGTGCGGTATGCACTTGTCCTCTGTCTTGCTGCCATAGCAGGTTCCTCCCAAGTTACGTTACCTTCTCCGCCACCCGGAGCTTAGCGCTGCGGGAGCGGGGGTTTTCTGTCAGTTCCTCCTGCGAGGGCAGGAGGGGTTTTTTTGTAATCAGCCGGATGTCCGGTGTCTTTCCGCACACACATACGGGGAAGTCGGGCGGACAGGTGCATCCCTTTGCAAAGGCGCTCAGCCCGGTCTTGACGATGCGGTCCTCCAGCGAGTGAAAGGTGATCACCGCCAGCCGGCCGCCCTTATTCAGCCGGGGCACTGCAGCTCTTATCATACGATCCACCGCGGTCAACTCATCGTTGACGGCAATGCGGATGGCCTGAAAGCTGCGCTTGGCCGGGTGCTGCTTCTCCTTCAGCGCCTTGCCGGGCATAGCACCTTTAATAATGTCTACCAGTTCGAGGGTGGTCTCCACCGGCTTTTCCTGCCGGTGCCGCACAATAGCAGCGGCAATGAGACCGGCGTAGCGTTCCTCACCGTACTGCAGCAGGATGCGTCGAAGTTCGTCCTGACTCCAGCCGTTGATCACATCGGCAGCGGTCATGGTCTGACTTTGATCCATGCGCATATCCAGCGGCGCATCGGCCATATAGGAAAAGCCCCGGGTGCTGTCATCCAGCTGTGGGGAGGACACGCC
Organism: Lawsonibacter sp.; assembly: GCA_045596065.1. Taxonomy (GTDB): domain Bacteria; phylum Bacillota; class Clostridia; order Oscillospirales; family Oscillospiraceae; genus Lawsonibacter. Next base: position 5,611 of record JAZOBP010000004.1, read on the forward strand.
CAGATCAAAGATCATGCCATCCACCTTTTGGATGCCCAGCCCGTCCAGAATAGCATCCACATCAGCAAAGTTGCTGTGGACCAGACTGACCCGGTCCATGTAGTCCTTTAACCGCTCCTGCGCCGCATCCAGCGCAGCCTGATCCCGATCCACACAGATCAGACGGCCAGCGCCCTTAAGCTGCTGCACAATGCGAAGGGAATGTCCGGCACGGCCCAGCGTGCCATCCAGATAAATGCCCTCGGGCTTGATGTCCAGCCCATCCAGACACTCTTGAAGCATAACGGAATAGTGGGTGAACTCCATGTATCCCTCCGCCTGTTACAGGCGAACCTTGCGAGTCAGGTTCTTCATGCGATCCTGATTCATGTTGGATACCTTCTTTTCCTCCCAGCGCTTGGCGTTGTAAATGCGGGCCACCTTATTGGCACCCACGATCGCCACGTCCTTTTCAAGACCGGCGTAGTCACGCAGCATGGGAGGGATCACGATGCGATTCTGGCTGTCCACCGTACAGCGGTAGGTCTGAGCAAAGAAGACCTCCATAGCCTCGATGTCCTCATCCTCCACCAGCTCGTCCGCCCGCTGACACAGGGCATCCCACGCCTGCTGGGGGTAGATGGTCAGACACTGGTCGGCACCCATGGAAAGGTGGAAGCTGTCACCCAGCTCTTCCTTGAGACGGGAGGGGATAAACAAACGACCCTTGCCGTCGATGGCATGTTCAAATGTACCGGTCATCTGCTCCACCTCCTCCACTTTGGTGTACTTTTCGTGGATTTTGCTCCATTTCGCTCCACTACGCTCTTAGTATACGATTATGTAAATCAAATTGCAAGTGTTTTTTGAGATTTTTTTAAAGAAAAAACCGTGGATTTTCCTTGAAAATCCACGGTTTTCGGCATTAAAACAAATGTTCGATATTCTATTTTCCCACGTGTCGCAATTTGTAGTTTTATCTCCCATCGTAACCCACAACATCTTGTGTTTGTGTCTTGTCAGCTCGTTTTTTACATCTCAGAGAGAATGCTGCGCAGAAACTGAGCAACCGCCTTGGGGTCGGCCTTTTGTCCCAGCTTTCCCATGGTTTGACCCATCAAAAAGCCCAGGACCTTTTCCTTCCCCGCCCGGTACTGGGCCACGCTGTCCGGATGTTCGGCCAGCACCTGCTCCACGGCAGCGGTCACCGCTCCGTCATCCTGTACCTGTTCCAGTCCATGCCGGCTGATGTACT
>JAZOBP010000005.1:0-17557 GCA_045596065.1 Lawsonibacter sp.
GCCCAAGTGCTTACAATGAAATAAGGCGAACATGACGATGGGGTAGGGGGTGGTCAGATGAGCCGAAGAGGAGTACTTGCACTGCTGCTGGCTGTGGGGCTGATGACCTTGATGGGACTGGTTTCTGTTTGGCTGGCAGGGGTGTGTATGCCGGTTTCCTCCGAACTGAAGGTCGAATTGCCGCCGGAGAGAAAGCTGGCGGCCCTTACCTTTGATGACGGCCCGCATCCGGAGCATACCCGTGTGCTGTTGGACGGTCTGAAGAAGCGGGGCATCAAGGCTACCTTTTTTCTGGTGGGTACCCAGCTGCCCTATGCCCCGGAGCTTGTGGAGCGTATGGCCCGGGAGGGGCACCAAATCGGCATCCATACGCTGGAGCATAAGACGGTGGAGGGGCTAAACGAAGCAGAATTTCTTCATCAGGTGGAGGGCCTGCGCCGGGTGCTTTACCCCCTTGTGGGGGAGCAGGAGCTGTGGCTGCGTCCACCCTACGGCCAAATCAATGACCGGAGCCTTGCCTGGGCGGACAGCCCGGTGATCCTGTGGTCGGTAGACCCGGAGGACTGGCGGGATGCGGACGCAGGTCGGGTGGCAGAGCACATTGTGTCCCACACACGGGACGGGGACATTATTCTGGCCCATGACATTTACCCCACCACGGTGGAGGGTGTGCTGGAGGGGGTGGACCGCCTGCGGGAGCAGGGATTTGAATTTGTCACCGTGGCGCAGCTGCTGGAGCTGCGGGGCATTACCCCTCAGTCGGGAAAAATATATCGTTATGCCTCAGAAAAAATGTATTGACTTTATCGGTTAAAAGTGCTAAAGTGTCCGGAGAAGGCAGAGCCTTTGAAAGGAGCAAGTACCATGTCCAAGAGCATTGCCATTGTTGGTCTGGGCCTTATCGGAGGGTCCATGGCCATGGCCCTGCAGGGCTTTGAGGATTATGAGATCGTGGGTGTGGATGTCAGTCAGCCCACCCTGCGCTTTGCCCGGGAAAACCATGTGGCAGACCGGGTGACAGACAATGCCGAGGAGGCCATCGGGCAGGCGGACGTTGTGTTTTTATGTCTGCATCCACAGGGGATCATTGACTTTCTGGCGGACCACCGGGATCAGTTTAAGGCCGGTGCGCTGGTCACGGATGTGTGCGGCGTAAAGAAGGCGATTGTGGAGGCGGCACGGGTGCTGCCGGCTGAGGTGGAGTTCATCGGCGGTCACCCTATGGCAGGTACGGAGTTTTCCGGCGTTCAAAATGCCCTGAAGCATATGTTCCACGCAGCACATTATATTATCGTGCCGGAGGAGCACAGCAGTCCGGACAAGGTTGCTCTGCTGGAACGCATAGCAGAGTACATCGGCTGCAGTGATGTGGTCAGGACTACGCCGGAGCAGCACGACGCAATTATCGCATACACCAGCCAGATGATGCATATCATTGCCGTGGCGGTGTGCGATGACCCGCAGCTGTTTGAGTTCATGGGCTTTGAGGGGGACTCCTTCCGTGGCTGTACCCGTGTGGCTGCACTGGATGTGCCTCTATGGACGCAGCTGTTCAGCCTCAATGCGCAGGCGCTGGACGATGCGCTGGAAAAGCTGGAGCAGAATATCGCAGCCTACCGTCAGGTGCTGCGCTCGGGAGACCGAAAGCAATTGTCAGAAAAACTGGAGCATTCCGCCCAGCGCAAACGCCGCATGAACCGGTGTGAGGCGCAGCGGGACACAAAATAAACGCACAGCGCCGCCGGATATCGGGCGGCGCTGTGCGTTTGAAAGAGGAGAGAGAGGAAAAGCAAGACACAGGACCTGCCGCAGCTGTGGAGCAAGTCCACGGTCAGAATAGCAAAGAAATGTGTCCAGATTATGACCGGGCTGTAAAACTTATGTGTCAGGTTTGACTTGACGGGTCCTGACTGCCGTGGGATAATGATTACCAAAACAAACGGAGGAGTGTGACCATGACCAAGCTGCTGATCAAATGGTTTGTTCCGGAATATGACCGACCCCAAAGCGCCCGGGCCCGCCGCGGCTACGGACGTCTGGGCGGTATCGTAGGCATTGCGGTCAATTTGCTACTGTTTTTTGTGAAACTGCTGGCCGGTGTGCTCACCGGGTCTTTGGCCGTTATGGCCGATGCATTCAACAATCTGTCTGATGCCGGTACCAGCGTAGTGGCTCTGGCGGGCTTTCACCTGGCGGGGCAGGAGGCAGATGAAGAGCATCCCTTCGGACACGGGCGTATGGAGTATTTGGCCGGCCTGTTTGTGGCCATGGCGATCCTGCTGGTGGGCTTTGAGCTGGGTAAGGCCTCGGTGGAGAAGATCCTTGCGCCTCAGCCGGTGGTCATGGATGTGCTGTCGGCGGCTATTCTGGTGGCGGCGGTGGGGGCAAAGCTGTGGCTGTTTGTCTTTAACCGGGCCATCGGCAAGGCGATCAATTCCTCCACTATGAAGGCCACCGCCATGGACTCTCTGTCCGATGCGGCGGCCACGGCCCTTGTACTGGTCAGCGCTCTGGTGGGCCGTTGGCTGGAACTGAATGTGGACGGCTATATGGGCCTTTTGGTGGCATTGTTCATCTTCCGGGCCGGCTGGCTTGCGGTAAAGGAGACCATGGATCCCCTGCTGGGCCGTGCCATGGACCCGGAGCTTGCCGAGGACATTGACCGCCTCGTGGTGGATCATCCGTACATACTGGGCATCCACGACCTTGTCTACCACGATTACGGCCCGGGTCGGGCCATGATGTCCTTTCATGCCGAGGTGCCTGCGGATGCAGACCTGCTGGAAGTCCATGACGTTATTGACCATATCGAGCGAGAACTAAAACAGCGCAACGGGATCGAGACCGTCATCCATATGGATCCCGTGGTCTGTGACGAGAGGACGGAGGAGCTGCGCAGCCGGGTGGAGGACATCGTAAAGGGCCTCGACACCGGCCTGTCCATCCATGATTTTCGTATTACCGCCGGCCCCATCCACACAAATCTGCTGTTTGATGTGGTGGTGCCCTACGGCTTTCATATGAAGGATGCTCAGGTGCGGCACACCATCACCGAGCAGATCCGCAGCCTGAGCGACAGCTATTACCCGGTCATTCAGGTGGAACGCTCTTTTGTGGAGAAAAAAGAACCGTGAGCTTCGGGAGGAACGGCTCGGGGCGGCGCGCAGGCCGTGCATGTACACGGGCCTGCGTATCGATAGGCGGAATATTATTTTACAGATTATTCACTTATCCTCTGCGGATCGGACTATAATAGAGCTATAAAGATGCGAAACCACGGGGGGTTGGATTTATGGCAAGAAAAGTACTCATTATCGAAGATGACAGCAACATTGCACAGCTGCTCCATCTCTATCTGGAAAAGGAGGGCTTTGATACCTGCGTGGCACAGGACGGCGGCAAGGGGGTAGAGGAGTTCCGCTCCTTCCAGCCCGATCTGGTACTGCTGGATATCATGCTCCCTGTCATGGACGGCTGGTCAGTGCTGAACAAGATCCGTCAGGATAGCACTACCCCGGTCATTATGCTTACCGCCAAGGGCGAGGTGGAGGACCGGGTGTCCGGCCTTGAAAAAGGCGCAGATGACTATGTGGTCAAACCCTTTGAAATGAAAGAGGTGCTGGCCCGTATCCATGCCGTACTGCGGCGGGTGGGGCCGGAAGAGGATGACGGAGAAAAGCGCCTGACCTTTGACAGGCTGGTCATTGATCTGGACTCCTACGAACTGCTGGTGGATGAGCGCCGTGTGGATACGCCGCCCAAGGAGCTGGAGCTGCTGTTCCACCTGGCCTCCTCGCCCAACCGGGTCTTTACCCGCAATCAGCTGCTGGTCGAGGTGTGGGGGTTTGATTACTTTGGTGACAGCCGCACGGTAGATGTGCATATTAAACGCCTGAGAGAGAAGCTGGAGGGCGTTTCACCCCGATGGAATCTTAAGACCGTGTGGGGTGTGGGCTACAAGTTTGAGGTCACGGCTAACGGCTGACCGGAGAAGGAAAGGCAGGGTGATATGCCCTGAAAACATTTTATAAACGACAGCTGTCCCTGATCCTGAGCCTGATGCTGCTGTTTTTTGTGCTGCTATCGTCGGTGTTTATCCTGGTATCCTACCGCTACATTATCAGCGACAAAAAAAACGATATGCTGGACAACTCCAGGTATGTTGCGGACTTTACAGCCTCCTATCTGGAGCAGGGCAACATTGAGGACGGCTTCTTCCAACTGTACGTGGCCTCTCTGGCCCGAATCTCCAACGCCCATGTGATGCTGGCAGAGATAGACGGCGAGGTGGTGTTCTCTACCGATGGGACGAGGAACTATGTCCATACCCAGCGTGTGCCGGATCTGGTGCTGAACAGTGTGATCCGGCGTGGCCGCTATATGGGCATGAACGACATGAACGGCATCTTTACCTCCAAGCGCTTTATCGCCGCCGCCCCGGTGATGGCACAGCGGGGGACGAGTCAGGTGATGCGGGGAATGGTCATGGTGTCCACCAGTGCCGAGGGTATTTCGCAGATGTGGTGGGAGATGGCGGAGCTGTTTTTCATCACGGCGGTTTCGGTGCTGATCATCTCCGTGATCGCAAGCTCCATTACCTCTGCCTATCAGGTGCGGCCCATCAATGCCATCGCAGACGCCGCCCGTCGCTTTGGTCACGGGGACTTTTCCGTGCGCATCCACGGGCAGGAAAAGCGTCGTGACGAGGTGGGTGCGCTGGCGGAGGCCTTTAATAACATGGCAGATAGTCTTGCAAGTGCAGAACAGCAGCGCAACGAGTTTATTGCAAATGTCTCCCATGAGCTCAAGACGCCCATGACCACCATTGCAGGCTTTGCCGACGGGATTTTGGACGGTACCATCCCGCCCGAGCGGGAGCGGGAGTCACTGCAGGTGATCTCGGCTGAGACCCGACGCCTGTCCCGACTGGTGCGGCAGATGCTGGATCTGTCCCGACTGCAGGCCTCCGGCGAAAAGGTAACGGCACAGGAGACCTTTGAGCTCAGTGAGGTGCTGCTGCGTGTGCTGGTGAGTCTGGAGGGCCGCATTACCCAGCGAGGACTGGATGTGGAGACCCGGATCCCGGAGCGGAAGATCATGGTCTGGGGCAACCCGGACAGTATCACACAGGTGTGCTACAATCTGCTGGACAACGCTGCAAAATTTGCTCAGGCGGACAGCACGATCCTTGTGAGCATCACCACCGAGGACGACAAGGCATATGTTGCCGTGGAGAATCATGGCCAGACCATCCCTGAGGAAGAGCTGCCCCGGCTGTTTGACCGATTCCACAAGGCTGACCACTCCCGCAGTCAGGACCGGGACGGCGTGGGCCTTGGCCTGTATATTGTCAAGACTGTCCTCGGTCAACTGAACGAGAACATTACCGTCACCAGCAAGGACGGCATCACACGCTTTACCTTTACCCTGACCCTGGCCTGATTTGTATAAAAAGGAGCCGAACCGTATGGTTCGGCTCCTTTTGCGTGTCAGCGTCTAAAATCCGGACTGTCCAGAGTCTGCCGGGTGATCTCGATAAAACGCTGGATGTAATGGGGCAGGTAGCGATCCTGATGGTAGCCTGCCACCAGTTTGCTCAGGGTGGAGGGGTCGGTGAGAGGGAAGACGTCCACCGTACCCGCCGAGGGAGAGGCGGTGGGCTGTGCCCGTAAAAACAGCTCGGGACAGATGGCGATGCCCATGCCGGCCTGAGCGGTTGCCAGCGTGGTAACGGTGTTTTCCGTTTCCAGCACCAGCTTGGGCTTGAAGCCGCAGTCACTAAAGTACTGATCTACGATGCTCCGGACACGGTTGCCCCGCTTGATAAGGATAAAAGGAGACTGGCGGAAGACGGCAAGGTCGGCGCCTTTGGCAAGTTTTTGCCGCATCTCCTGCGCCCGGGGGCCAAATAGATCGTCCATAAGGGTGTGGGGCACGACCATCATCAGCCGCTGATCGGTCAGGTGTATGGTGTGGGTGTCCTCGGTGATGATGGGCTCAAAACAGATAATAACATCCACCCGTCGGTGGGATAGCTCGTCCTCCAGCTGGGTGGAGCTGCCCTCAAATAACGAGACCTCCACGTGGGGGAATTCGGCCCGGAACCTTGGCAGTACGTCGGGCAGCAGAGCAAGGCCGCAGGTGTGGGAGATGCCCAGACGGAGGGTGCCGATGTAGTGACGGTTGATGTCACCCACCTTGACCAAAAACTGACTGTGCAGATCTAAAATCTGGGTGGCGGTGTCTACCAGCTGCTCGCCGGCATAGGTCAGAGACAGCTTGGGGGAGCGGGTAAACAACTTGGTGTCCAGCTCCTTTTCCAGATGGCCGATGTGGTTGGACAGGGACTGCTGGGAGATGTACAGTCGCTGGGCGGCACGGGTGATATTCAGTTCTTCGGCTACCATGAGAAAGTAGCGCAAATGCTGCAAATTCATAGATACCTCCTGTGGCACAGTGGTAGGGGAAAGAACACTCTAAACCCATATGCAAGGCCATTTTACCACAGCTAAAAGGCTGTGGCAACTGCGAAAAAAATTATGGTGTTAAAAACTGGACAGCTGTGAGATAATAAGCGGGAATGAGCCGAATCCGGTTGGACGAACCGGCAGAATAGAACGGGATCGTAAGGGAAAGGACCGATAACCATGAAAGCTTTGATCATTGACGCCATTCATTCCTGTGTGAAGGAAGAAATGAGCAAATATATGACCGTAGAGACCAGAATGCTGCCCACTCAGGCCCAGCTCAAGGAAATCATTGGGGATGTGGATGTGCTGCTTATGCGTGTAGATCCCGCCATCAACAAGGAGATCCTGGATGCGGCGAAAAACCTCAAGATCATTGCTGTGTGTGCCGTGGGTCTGAACCATGTGGATCTGGAATATGCCAAGGAAAAGGGCGTTCAGGTGTTCAACGCTCCCGGCTGGAGTGACAATGCCGTGGCCGAGCTGACCATCTCCAAAATGCTGGACATCTCCCGCGGTGCTATGCAGGCCAACCGTGAGGTCAAGGACGAGCACGTATGGAACAAGTACAAGTACTACGGCCGTGAGCTGCGCGGCAAGACACTGGGCATCCTTGGCTTTGGCCGCATCGGCCGCCGGGTGGCCCGCTTCGCCGATGTGTTTGAGATGAAGGTCCTGGCCTACGATCCTTATGTGCCCGAGGAGGTCTTTGAGCAGAACTACGCCACCGGCGTCAGCAAGGAGGAGGTACTGCAGCAGTCCGATTTTGTGACCATCCACCTGCCGCTGCTGCCTGAGACCAAGGATCTGATCAGTGCCGAGACCATCAAGCTGATGAAGAAGGACGCCGTTGTGCTCAATATGTCCCGCGGCAGCATTGTCAACGAGAAGGACATGTATGACGCTCTGGTGGCCGGGGATCTGGCCGGCTATGCCTCTGACGTGATGGAGAGCGAGCTTGTGGGCGGCGGTCTGGTCCACGGTGCGGGCTTTGATTCCCCCCTGTTTACGCTGGAGAACTTTATCGTCTCCCCCCACATCGGTGCCCAGACACAGGATGCGGCCTACCTCATCGGTCAGGACATCATCGGCAAGGTCAAGGGTGCGCTTGGTCTGAACTAAAGAATATACAAAGCAAACCGGGCTCCACACCATGGTGTGGAGCCCGGTTTTTCTGCTTAATAGCCCATGCTTACACGCAGCGTATGGGTGACACCCGTGCATTTTGTGCCGCTATAGAGATAAGGATGTCTCATAAAGCAGGAAAAACCGGGTAAGAGACCCCGCACGTTTTTTTGAACAGGGAGGGGACGTATAAAGATCCGGAATGGTTATTGTTTGCCGCCGGAGGTCATACGGTCACAGTATTTACGCAGCAGACAGGAGGTGAAATTAAGGTAGTTTTTGCAATCATCATCAAAATGCATGTCAAACAGCTCACGAATTCTGGCGACCCGGTAGGCTACGGTGTTGCGGTGGACGTAGAGCTTTTCTGCCGCCTTTTGCACGGAACATTGGCTGCCAAGATAGTGATAAAGGGTGTCCAGATACTCGGTGGCATGGTTCAGGTCGTACTCATAGATCCGGCGCACCGCTTCGGTGCTGTACTGGTCGAACAGGGCTTCCTCCTGTAGGCTTAGGAACATGCTGTAGATTTTGTAGTCCTCGTAGGGGATCAGCCGTCGCTTGTCCTCAAAGGCCTGTGCCAGACAAACGGCGGCGTGGGCCTGCTGGAAATACCGCTTGAGCAGGTACGGGTCGGAGAAGGGGTCGCTGCAGCCGGCCCTCAGGCCGCGCTGAACCAAAAAGTCCCGGAAGGCGTCCAGCGTATCCGATCGCTGATAGATCCGGGAACTGAAATCCGCCAGAATAACAATGCTGTCCTGAAAGTGGACATGCCACGACAGGGGCAGACAATGTCCGATAATGCTGCGCAGTGCTCGGTGTTCTGCTTCGTCGTCCCCACTTTGGGTGGTGAGGATGCAGAAGACTCGATAGGTGCCTGTACGGGCAAGGTCGTTTTTGCCGGCACGCTCCAAAAAGAGATTGCGGCTGTCAAAACCGTTTTGAAGCAGATCGAGCATAAGACTTTCACTGTTGCGGCTGCCGCCGGGCAGCTGTACGGAGCGGTCGGTGCAGATGCTTTTGGCCAAAACAGAGGCCACCTGTTGGTAGGTCTGCCCGTCTACCGAGTCAAAGGGAATGTTTTCCTCTAAAATAAGGTAGTAGCCAAGATGAGCACGGTCCATACAAAGGGTGCCGATCATACGACGGGAGGAGCTGGCGGGATTAATGCTCTCCATGATCTGGGTTTTGTGCTCCTGCCCGCTGTAGTCGAGATCCAGACTGTTGACGATGGACACCAGCTCCTGCGTCCAGCCGCCGCGCTTCACACCGGCCAGCCAGCTTTTATCCCGCACGTCCCGTACATCGGATCGGCAGATAAAATGATAGCTGGTATCGCAGACCACGATGGGATTTCCCAGTACCTGTGCAGCCTTTTCGATCAGCTGGGTGAGATCGTTGGTCTGGAGAAACAGATTTATAAGCTCGCTGACGGGATGATCCTGCATGTTATCTCCCTCCTGGTTATTGTGATAACAAAATAAATATATCAAGACCTGTGACGGTTTTCAAGGGTATGCTTTCTATATTCTTGTGTTATCAGCACAAATAGGTTGTGTCCTGTCAATATTTGAAAACGGGTCAAACTGTGATACGCTACGGGGGAAACCGGAAAATTTGAAGCTGTTGCAGGCGCATAAAGAAGAAAGGGTGTCACATTTGAACCATAAAGAGCTTGGCCTTAGCCGTGAGGATTTGACCGCCATGTACCGGGAGATGATCCTCATCCGGCGGTTTGAGGAGGTCGCCATTGACTACAACAAGCGGGGCGAGGTCATTGGCAACATGCATATGTACGTAGGCGAGGAGGCGGTAGCCACCGGTGTGTGCAAGGCCCTGCGCCGGGAGGACTACGTATCCTCTACCCACCGCTGTGACGGGCATCTCATCGCCAAGGGTGCAGACCCGAGATTAATGATGGCCGAGCTTATGGGCAAGCAGGAGGGACTGTGCGGCGGACGTGCGGGCAAAATGCACCAGTGTGCCCCGGAGGTGGGGCTCATGTGTGCCAATGGCATCGTGGGTGCCTCGGAGTCTTTGGCTACCGGCCATGCCCTGTATTGCTCCATGTATGCCCCTGACCGGGTGGCGGTTGCCTTTTTTGGTGACGGCGGCGGCAACCAGGGCGCTTTCCACGAAAATATGAATCTTGCCGCCCTGTGGAAGCTGCCGGTGGTCTTTGTGTGTGAAAACAATCACTTTGCCATCTCTACCAATGTCAAGGATTCCACCGCTCTGGGTGCCTTCTGGCAGCGTGCGGCGGGCTATGGTGTTCCCGGTGTGCTGGTGGACGGCTGCGACGTGCTGGCGGTATACGGGGCGGCACGGGAGGCGGTAGAGCGGGCCCGCCGCGGGGAGGGCCCCACCCTCATCGAGTGCGATACCCAGCGTTTTCGGGGGCATCACGAGGGCGATGACCAACTCTATCGCACCAGGGAGGAAGTAGCTCAGATCCGTGCCAATTTCGACTGCATCAAGCGTATGCACGACTTGCTCACGGCTGAGCTTGGCTGGAGCGAGGAGGAGGACGCCGCCCTGCGCCGGAGCGTGGAGGATAAGCTTGCTCAGGCCGTGGAGTTCGGGCTGAAGGGCACGCCCACCCCTGCTGAGGGGATGGAAGAGCGGTTGTTTGCCGAGTGAGGGAAGGAGAGTAGGGCACAAATGAGTAAAATTGCTGTACGAGAGGCCATCTCCACCGCCATTGCTGAGGAGATGCGTCGGGACGAAAAGGTGTTTGTCATGGGCGAGGACGTGGGACTGACCGGCGGAGTGTATAAGGCCACCCGTGGTCTGTATGCCGAGTTTGGCCCACAGCGGGTGCGCAATACCCCCTTGGCAGAATTGGCCATTCTGGGCTCTGCCACCGGTGCGGCTATGTGCGGAGCACGACCCGTGGCCGAGATCATGCACATTGATTTTATCGGTGTGGGTTTTGATATTATTCTCAACCAGATGTCCAAAATGTGTTATAAGAGCAATGGCAAGCTGTCTGTGCCGCTGGTAGTTCGCACCCAGTGCGGACGCAACCGAGCCAACAGCTGCACCCAGTCCCAGAGTCTGGAGGCCCTGCTTACCCATATTCCGGGTCTCAAGGTGGTCATGCCGTCCACGCCTTACGACTTCAAGGGCCTGCTGAAAAGCGCCATTCGGGATCATAATCCGGTGTTCTTCATTGAGCACAAGGGCCTCTATCATATCAAGGGGGAGGTACCTGAGGAGGAGTATCTCATTCCTCTTGGCAAGGCGGACATCAAGCGCCCGGGCAAGGATGTGACCGTCATCACCTGGTCCAAAACGGTACACACCGCTTTGGAGGCGGCAGAAAGGATGGCGGCTCAGGGTATCGATGCCGAAGTGCTGGATCTGCGCACACTGGTACCGCTGGATATGGAGACCATTGCCCGGAGCGTGAGCAAGACTGGCCGTGTGCTCATTACCCACGAGGCCTGTGAGCGGGGCGGCTACGGTGCCGAGATCGCCGCTCAGGTGGCGGACAAGCTCTTTGACGAGTTGGATGCGCCGGTCACCCGTGTGTGCGGCGCCAACATTCCCATCCCCAATGCCACCGAACCTGAGACCCAGTCTGCCCCCACGGTGGACAGGCTGGTGGCGGCGGCCGCCGCACTTTGCTGGCACAGCTGAAAAGGGGGCAGAGAAGCTTTGAAACTTGGAATGATCGGCCTTGGAGCCATGGGCCATGCCATTGCTCACAATATAATGAAGGGCGGCTATCCGCTGTCGGTATACGATGTGCGGCCTGAGGCCTGTGACGGGCTTGTGGCCGAGGGGGCAACCAGAGCGGAAAGCCTGCAGGATATGGGGCGGCTGGCGGACACCGTATTCATCATGGTCAACAACGCCGACCAGTGCCGCAGGGTACTGGAGGGGCTGCTGGAGACTATGCACGCCGGCACGGTGATCAACATGAGTACCGTCGCTATGGGAGATGCCAAACAGCTGAGCGCCTGCGCCGGGAAACACGGGGTGACTGTGCTGGATAGCCCGGTCAGCGGCGGTACCGCAGGGGCCAGACAGGGTGCGCTGACTTTGATGGTGGCCGGAAGTGACGAGGAACTTGCCCGTGTGCGGCCCGTTATGGCCTGCTTTGCCGCCAATATTGCCCATGTGGGCAGAGAGCCGGGGCAGGGGCAGGCGGTCAAGACCATCAACCAGCTGCTGGTGGGTGTGCATATGTGCGCTGCGGCAGAGGCCTTTACGCTGGCCCGCAAGTGCGGACTTGATTTGCAGGCAGTGTATGACATCATCTGCAACAGCGCAGGCAGCTCCCGCATCTTTGAAAATCGGGGACAGTTTGTCATTGAGCGCAACTTTGATACCCGCAGCACTCTGCAGATCCAGCTGAAGGACACGGATATTGTCTGCCGCACGGCAGATGAAGTGGGCGCCCCTGTACTTCTTGCCAATACCGCACGGGAACTGTTTAAGCTGGCGGTAAAAAAGTATCCTCCCACGGATGACTCTTTGGAGGTCATTCGGATTTACGAGGAATTGGGCGGAATCGGGGAATAACAAAGGGATCTTGGGTGGGGTTATGTTTTGTTTTCTGTTTTCAACCTCCTTTCAAACCCACCTGTACAGAGCCAAAAATCGGGCAGGCTGACTTGTATCAGTCTGTCCGATTTTTTCGTGCGTGGGCAGGCGTGCAGTGGCAACGAAATGTGTTTGCTTTTTATTCTGGTTATTCTGGTCTGTATATCCCTTTGACACACTGCGTCTTATGGGATAGTCACTCATATTATGTGTCCCTCATAGCCGCTGTTAAACTGTCAGATGTTTTTGGTTGACAGACGAAAGCCTGCCGGGCCATAGGGGCCGGCAGGCTTGTGTGTACCGAATTCAATCAGTCGGGATCGGCGGAGCCTACGTGCTGACTGCGGAAATCCTTGGGGGTAATGCCGCAGGTGGCACGAAATACCTTATAAAAGGAGGTCTCGTTGGAGTAGCCTACCTGAGCGCTGATCTCGGGGATCTTCATGTCGGTGTTGCGCAGCAGGTATTTGGCGTAGTCCATACGGGCCTGCAGGCGCTTTTCCTGAAAGGTCATGCCATACAGCTCGGACAGGATGCGATTAAGCTGGCGCTCGGAACAGTGCAGTTTTTTGGACAGGCCCCTGCGGGTGTGTCCCCCCTGCATATTGAAGCTGGAGAAGTAGCCATCGATAATGTGTGCCGCACTGTGGTCGAAGGTGATGGCGTGACTGTCCTGACCGGGCTGGACGGCACGCAGGACGTGGATCATCAGCTTGGAGAACATGGCGCACAGCATCTCATTGACCAGATAGTAGGCGCAGCGGTCCACCTCTTCGAAAATCTCGTGGCAGGTGCGCTCGATGGACTGGGTGGATTGGAAGAAAAAGAATTTGTCGCCGTTGGCCGGTTCGGTGAGCAGATCCTGATTTTGCGGAATAAAATTGACGGTCATACGCAGAAAAGGCTTTGTGATGCCTCGGCAGCAGTGGAAGGTGTTGGGCAGAATGATCAGCCCCTGTCCGGCCTTGACTTCCACCTCCCGGTCTACCAACTCAACCCGGCAGGAGCCCTGCAGAATGATGTGGAGCTCGTGGGCGGTGTTGCTGTGGCGTACCGGTATCCAATCGGTACGCAGATGCTTTTTGGTGCTGTTCCACTCTACATGGGGAAGCACCTTGTCCAGGGGTTTGATCCAGTTGTTTGGCATCATGGGCGCTCCACCTCCTGCGTAGATAATAGGAAAACAGGACAGCTGTATTCGTGTTTATTGTAAGCTATTTCAGCAAATAAAGCAAGCTTGTTTTGGGTAGGACTTGCTTTTTGGGACAAAAAAGCAAAATTTTGTCACCTATGCGCATGTAAAGAACAAACATGTGAAGTATAGTTTACATGAAAAGAATCTAAAAATATTTGCTTTCCAAATGAGACAGAAAAACCATGATGTTGGCCCGTATGCGGGTTTTCTTTCCGCTGTGGTAGTGCTATACTTATCGTGTATACAGAGTGATCGTTCGTGCCGGTATATATTTCCGGCATGCCGCATGCTGTACATCTGTGGTGGAGTCAACGGCAAAGGACCGCGCTGGCTACGTTTTTTGTTAACAGCAGAAAAGTAATGATAGAATATAACAATATATCGCACAGTATGTATCCCAATGCCGCATGGCGTACATATATGAGTCAATAAATTTCCATAAAAGGAGAGATGTTTTATGAAACCCGGATTCGTACCTGCACTGGGCACCCCCCTGGATGCCAACGGCAACCTGATGGTGGACAGCTATAAAAAACAGATCAATGACATGATCGACCGCGGTGCGGTGGGTCTGCTGTCCATGGGCTCCATGGGCATTCAGGCCTTTATTAAGAACGATGTCTACCCCAAGGTGGCTCAGGCTGCCGTTGAGGCTGCTGCGGGCCGTGTGCCCGTGTTTGTGGGCGCTATGGACTGCTCCATCGCCCGCGCCAAGGATCGCATTGCCGCCATGGAGCATCTGGACATCACCGCTTTTGTGTTCACCACTCCCTACTATCACTCCTGCAACCCCGCTCAGATCGTCAACTACTTCAAGAACGTTGCCGCCGCCACCAAGAAGGGCGTGCTGCTCTACGATCTGCCCGGTGTGACCCAGTCCAAGATCACCTACCCCATCGTTAAGCAGCTGATCAAGGAGGTGCCCAACCTCATCGGCATCAAGTCCGGCGACATGGCTATGTTCCGTAAGCTGAAGCTGGATCCCGAGGTGCCCAAGGACTTCATCATGGTCTGCTCCAACCTGGATCTGTTTGATGTGGCCTACAAGTGGGGCATGGACAACTGCCTGGACGGCATGCTGCCTGTCACCCCCGCCAACACCCAGGACCTGTTTGAGGCTATGGCTGCCGGCGACTACGACAAGGCTGCCACCCATCTGACCAACATCGTGGCTCTGCGTGACTTCATGGCCGGTCACGACCTGTGGCCTTCCTTCAGCAAGGGCATGAACCTGCTGGGCTACGAGGGTCTGCACACCCCCGACTACGTGCTGCCCTTCAATGAGGACTATCTGGACGCCCTGCGTGCCGAGATGAAGCGCATCGGCGAGCCTGTGGTGGGCTGATAACAGGGGGAATTGGCGTGAGAAACGCAAGAGATTTGTTTGATCTGACCGGCCGTGTGGCCATTGTCACCGGCGGCCGCGGTCTGTACGGTGCGTCCATTTCCACCGGTCTGTGCGAGATGGGTGCCACTGTGGTCATTGCTTCCCGCAACGTGGAAAAGTGCGAGGAACTGGCCGCCCAGCTGCGTGAGCAGGGCTATGAGGCCGTGGGTATGGCGCTGGATCTGAGCGACGATGCTTCCATTGAGAAGCTGGCTGGGGACGTGGCGGACAAGTACGGCAAGATCGACATTCTGGTCAACAACGCCGTGGACCGCCGCAACCTCACCTCTCTCAACGACGCCACCCGCCAGAAGCTGCAGGACTCTGCTGACACCAATCTGCAGGGCCAGCTTATGCTTAGTCAGGCGGTGCTCCGGTATATGGTAGAGGCCAAGAGCGGCTCCATCATCAACATCAGCTCCATGCGTGGGCTGGACTGTCCCCACTTCCCTTTCTATCCCGAGGGTTTTCCGGATCAGCCGGTGAACTACACCACCGAAAAGTGGGCTATGGTCGGCATGACCAAGTACATGGCCGGCCGTTACGGCCAGTACAACATCCGTGTCAACTGCGTGGCACCCGGCGGCTTTACCACCATGGGCAAAAATCCCACCCCCGCTCAGGCCGGATTCTTAAAGAACTACATTGATCACTGCCCCCTGCACCGCTGGGCCAACGATGACGACATCAAGGGCCCTGTGGCCTTCCTTGCAAGCGATGCTGCCTCCTATGTCACCGGTGCTACGCTGGTCATGGACGGCGGCTGGACTATCTGGTAAGGAGAGAAAATCATGATTTCCTGTACGGATTTTATCCCCGCCTACAGTGAGATGTTCCGCTATCTGGAGGACAACTTCGGACGTGAGGAGATCGACAACTACTGGCGCACCATGTTCAAGCCCGGCGGCGGTAGCCCTCTGGTCAACTTCGTGACCAAGGAGGGCATCAAGGGCTGCTTTACCTACTGGAAGGGCACCCTGAACGAAGAGGCCGCTCACTTCACCATGTACATCAACGAAAAGCGGGGCTTTTTCAAGATCGTCATGCACCGCTGCCCCTCCAAGGGCAAGCTCATCGATCTGCGTGATCAGATCGGTCTGGAGCCCTATCACGACTATTGTCTGCACTGCGACGGCTACCGTGCCGCCGTGGAGCAGGTGGGTCTGGAGTACATCTACGACTTCACCAACATGGACAATGCCGGTTGCTCCATCCTGATCTACGACCCCAAGATCTTTGACGGTCGTGTCATCATGGACGAGGATACGGTCATCATGGACCGCAATGCCGCCGACAATGAGTATTTCCATCCCAGCTTCCACTTTAGCCTCAGCCGTGGTATGCACTATGTGGGTGAGCACTACGGCGAGAAGGGCCTGCTGGGCGTCATGTCCCGGTATGTGGATCATGTGGTCAAGCCCCTTATGGGCGAGGTCACGCTGGAGGCTATTGAGCAGAAAATCCTGGCCGATTATGCCAAGGAGAAGTGCCCCGATGCGGTCAGCACCCAGCTTGCCGCCGACGGCCTTGCTGTGGACGTGGCCTACTGTCCCGCCATCAAATACATGACGGAAAATGACATGTGGCAGTCCCCCTGGTTCCGTTATACCACCCAGGGCGTGATGGCCCGTCTGGCCGAGCTGGCCGGCTGTGAGTTTGTCATGGACCACTATGACGAGACCACGGGCGCTGCCAAATACCGCTTCATCAGGAAGTAAGAATCATGTCAAGCCATGGGCTGCCGCAGCATTCTGTATGACAGTGGGCTGCGGCAGCTTTGGCATATGGACGTTACCCCAAAGTTCTGGAAACAGGAGGCAAACTATGGTCTGTATCCAAAATGCAAAGGTTGTGCTGGAGGACGGCATCCTCTGGGATGGCGTGGTTCTGGTGGACGGGACGCACATTGCCGCCGTGGGCAAACGGGGCGAGGTGGAGATCCCGGGTGATGCCGAGATAATGGATGCCGGCGGCGCCTATGTTGGACCCGGTTTTGTGGACATTCACGCCCACGGTGCCGGAGGTCATTCCTTTATCGTGGAGCCGGAGGCTGCAGCGGCATACTTTTTGAGCCGGGGCACCACCACGGTGCTGCCCGCTCTGTATACCAGTCTGGACAAGCAGGGCTATCTGGACGCCATTGCGCTGCTGCGCAGGGCAAGGCAGTCCGGTGCCGGACGGATTATTGGCGGCCTTTATATGGAGGGCCCCTACATGAACCCCGAGTTCGGTGCAAGCCCTCACCTGAATAAGTGGCGAGGGGAAATCCTGCCCGAGGCATATAAGGATGTGGTGGACGCCGCCGGCGAGCTGGTGCGTGTGTGGGTGGTGGCCCCCGAGCGTGAGGGCATTGAGGGCTTTGTACGTTATGCAAAGTCCGTTAACCCCGACGTGGTTTTTTCTGTGGGTCACAGCCGGGCCAAGCCTGCACAGATCCGGGCACTGAAGAAGTACGGACTGAACCACCTGACCCACTGTATGGACGCCACCGGCCGGGACTCCGACTGGCTGGGCACCCGGGGCGCCGGGCCGGACGAGGCTTGTTTTCTGGACAGCGATATGTACGCTGAGCTCATCAGCGACTCCGGCGCCGTCCATGTCAATCCGGAGCTGCAGCGCCTGATCCTGAAGAACAAGGGCGTGGACAAGGTGGTGCTTATCTCCGACTGCTCCGCCCGTGGGGAGGAGCCCAACAGACCTGCGCACCTGCGCCATATGACCGACCTGAGCTTTGACGATCAGGGCAATCTGGGCGGCAGCAAGCTGAGTATGGACATGGCCTGCCGCAACATCATGACCCACACCAACTGCGGCATTGCCCAGGCGTTTTTG
>JAZOBP010000006.1:0-2920 GCA_045596065.1 Lawsonibacter sp.
AGATGCATTTTAGCATGAAATTCCTGGCTTGTCAATAAAAATAACGCAAGCAGTCCAACGATTTTCTCCTTGGGCTGCCATGGTTTTTACAGCGCGTTGGTCCGGCCCACCAGAGCGGACAGGTCCACATATTCCTCGGCCTCGTCGGCGGCGTCCTCGTCGGTCTCGATGCTGAAATCGTTGTAGACCGCAAGACCGGAGCCGGCGGGGATGAGCTTGCCGATGATGACATTCTCCTTCAGGCCCACCAGATGGTCCACCTTGCCCTTGATGGCGGCATCGGTGAGCACGCGGGTGGTCTCCTGAAAGGAAGCCGCGGACAGGAAGCTCTCCGTGGCCAGGGAGGCCTTGGTGATGCCCATGAGCACACGGCTGCAGGTGGCAGGACTCAGATCGGCTTCGCCGGCCTCCGTGCGCTCCCGGACGGCAGCATTGGCGGCGTTGAACTCGTTGATGTCGATCACCGAGCCGGGCAGAAGCTGGGTGCTGCCCGCTTCTTCCACCCGCACCTTGCGCATCATCTGGCGCACAATGACCTCGATGTGCTTGTTGTTGATGTCGACGCCCTGCTGGCGGTACACCCGCTGCACTTCCTGCACCAGGTAGTTGCGCACGCCCAGACGGCCGAACTCGTCGTCGTCCACACCGCGCACACGCAGCACATCGTGGGGGCTCAGCGCGCCGCGGGTCAGTTCCTGACCCTGCTGCACATACTGACCGTCGCTGACCAGAATGCCGCTGGAATAGGGCACCTGATACACCCGGGTGTCGCCCTGGGCTTCGTTGGTCACGGTGATGGCGCAGATCAGGTTCTTCTTGGCGTCCTCCAGGCTCACAGTGCCGCTGATCTCGCTCAACAGCGCCATGCGCTTGGGCCGGCGGGCTTCGAACAGTTCCTCAACACGGGGCAGACCCTGGGTGATGTCTTCAACGTCGGAGCCGGCCGCGCCGCCGGTGTGGAAGGTACGCATGGTCAGCTGGGTACCAGGCTCACCGATGGACTGGGCAGCAATGACGCCCACGGCTTCGCCGGGGTTGACCAGGGAGCCGGTGGCCAGGTTCATGCCGTAGCACTTGGCGCAGACGCCGCTCTTGGCGTTGCAGCACAGAACGCTGCGCACATGCACATGGAAGATGCCGTGGTCCTCCAGGACCCGGGCATCGATGGGCATGAGCATATGATCCCGGGTAAACAGCACTTCGCCGGTGGCGGGATCGCAGATATCTTTGGCCGGGAAACGGCCGCGGATGGAATCGCCGAAGGTCTGGGCCGCGGACGCGGCATCCACTTCCTCGATGCCGGCGGCCTGGAGCTTCTCCACATCGCTGGGAGAGAAGGCCTTGAAGCGGGGCACGATCACCTTGCCGTCCTCATCGCAGATGTCCGCGGGGGCAAACTTGCCGCCCAGGATATTCATATCCACCCGGTTGCGCACGACCTTGTCCAGGATGACGGAGACTTCGATGCCCTCGTCGGTGCCGCAGTCATCCTCCCGGATGATCACGTCCTGGCTCACGTCCACCAGACGGCGGGTCAGGTAGCCGGAGTCGGCGGTACGCAGAGCGGTATCGGCCAGGCCCTTGCGGGCGCCGCGGCTGGAGATGAAGTACTCCAGAACGGTCAGGCCTTCGCGGTAGTTGGCCTTGATGGGGATCTCCAGCGTTTTACCGGAGGTGTTGGCCACCAGGCCGCGCATGCCGGCCAGCTGACGGATCTGGTTCATGGAGCCTCGGGCACCGGAGTTGGCCATCATGTAGATGGGGTTGAACTCGTCCAGACTGTCCTGCAGAGCCGCGGTGACGGCGTTGATGGTCTTTTCCCACTCGGCAACCACCAGACGGTAACGCTCGTCGTTGGTGATGAAGCCGCGCTTGTACTGCTTTTCGATGTAGGGCAGCACGTTGGTCTCGGTTTCGGTGATAATGCGCTTTTTCGCCTCGGGCACCACCATGTCGGAAATGGCGATGGTGATGGCGCCGATGGTGGAGTACTTGTAGCCCAGGGCCTTGATCTTGTCCAGAACCTCGGTGGCGATGGTGAAGCCGTGCTTGTCGATGCAGCGCTGCACGATCTTGCCCAGCAGCTTCTTGTCCACCCGGAAATCGATCTCGGGCTTGAAGTAGTTTTCGGGCTTGCTGCGATCCACAAAGCCCAGGTCCTGGGGAATGGGCTCGTTGAAGATGATGCGGCCCACGGTGGTCTCCACGATCTCGGAGCGCAGCTCGCCGCCGATGCTCTTGGTGAAGCGCACCCGGATGGGGGCATGGATGCCAACCTCGCCCTGGTTGTAGGCCATAAGGGCTTCGTTGGTGCTGGCAAAGGCCTTGCCGGTGCCCTGCTCTTCCCGGGTATAGGTCAGGTAGTAGGAGCCGAGGACCATGTCCTGGGTGGGCACGGTGACGGGCTGACCGTCCTGGGGACGCAGGAGGTTGTTGGCCGAGAGCATCAGGGTGCGGGCTTCGGCCTGGGCTTCGGCGGACAGAGGCACGTGAATGGCCATCTGGTCGCCATCGAAGTCGGCGTTGTAGGCGGTGCAGACCAGGGGGTGCAGGCGCAGGGCGCGGCCCTCCACCAGCACGGGCTCGAAGGCCTGGATGCCCAGACGGTGCAGCGTGGGCGCACGGTTGAGGAGCACGGGGTGGTCCTTGATGACCACGTCCAGGGCGTCCCAGACTTCGGTGCGCTGCTTGTCGACCATCTTCTTGGCGCTCTTGATGTTGTTGGCAACGCCGTCCTCCACCAGCTTTTTCATAATGAAGGGACGGAACAGCTCCACCGCCATTTCCTTGGGCACGCCGCACTGATACAGCTTCAGGTCGGGGCCGACCACGATAACGGAACGGCCGGAGTAGTCCACGCGCTTGCCCAGCAGGTTCTGACGGAAGCGGCCCTGCTTGCCCTTGAGCATGTCGGACAGGC
>JAZOBP010000007.1:0-7509 GCA_045596065.1 Lawsonibacter sp.
GTGTCCCGGCAGGCCATCTCCAAGTGGGAGAGCGATGTGACCGTCCCGGAGGTGGATAAGCTCATTGCCGCAAGCCGCCTGTTTGGGGTGAGTGTAGGCGTTTTGCTGGGCGTGGAGGAGGCCAAACCGCCCCAGAGCGCCCCGGCCAGAGAACGGGAGCTGTCCCAGCGTGAGCTTGCCTTGGTGGAGACCATCGTAAACCGCTATCTGGAGCAGCGGGAGCAGGTGCAGCCCGAAGTGGAGGAGCGTCCCCACCGCTGGCGGTGGATCGCCATCGGGGCAGCAGCGCTGCTGCTGATCGCATGGTTTACGGTTTCGGATCTCAATGACCGCATGGATAAACTCTCTGACCAGACCCGAAAAGTGCAAAATCAGGTCATCGGGGTGGAAAACACCGTGTCCGGCCAGATCGATTCTCTCACCCACCGTCTGGAGAAGCTGCTGGAGGCCCAGAACAGCCTGCTGGGAGAGTGGCAGTGCGTGCTGGTGGACTTTATCCCCAACGAAAAGGGCGTCTTTGACCTGTCCGCACGGCCTAAGGAGTATATTCCCGGCATGACGGCGGTCTTTGTTGCCGAAAGCAGGGAGGGGCAGCAGGTTTCCGTTCCTGCCCAATGGGACGGGGTCGCCTATAAGGCCCAACTGGATGTCCCCCTGTGGGATGAGCCGAATTTTTCCATTGAGCTTAATGACGGTCAAAGCCGCAAGACCCAGCCCATGGAGACCGATCGGGTCTATATGCTCAAGTCTCGTTTTGGCCTGATCGTGCCCGCTGCGGGCAGCGGTATGGGCCGGAGCACGCTAAGCCGGGACGGCGAGCTGGATTTGGATGCGGAGGTAAGCTTCGAGGTGGAGGCCCAGACACCCGGAAACTTTAACCGGGAGATGCTCTGCCCCCACCGGCTGACCCTTACGCTGTGCTACGACGGGCAGGAGCTGCTGCGCCGGGAGCTGGAGCTGGATCCGTGGGTGGCCATGGAGGGGGCCGGACGCTGGCGAACGGACGTGAGCGGCATCTACAAGGTGCAGGGCGAGGGCCAGCTGACAGCGGAGGTGCGTATCATCGACAACTTCGGCCAGCAGAGCACATGGCAAATTACCGGCAAAACCATAAAATATGAATGAAAAACGGCGCATCCGAGACTCGGATGCGCCGTTTATATGCGGTCAGGTGATGGGTTCAAAATCCTCTGCCCCGTGCTTGCAGATGGGACACACAAGGTCGGCGGGCAGCTCGTCCCCCTCGTAGACCCAGCCGCAGATCTTGCAGCGGAAGCCCTTCTTCTCCGTCTTTTGGGGCTTGGGCTTGACGTTGGCGTGGTAGTAGGCGTAGGTCATGGAGGGCTCGTCGGACACCACCCATGCGTCGGTGACCGAGCAGATAAACATGCCGTGAGTGCCCAGAGCCACATACTGCTCTACCTTCAGGCACATGACGGCGTTGACGTGGTCGGTGAGGGCGGCAAGGCCGTTGGCGGCCCGCTGGGGCACCTCGCCGCCAAACTTGTCCGTGTCCCGTCCGCTCTGGAAGCCGAAGTGCTTGAACAGGTTAAAGGGGGCGGAGTTGGTCAGACAGTTGACGTTCATAAGGCCGGTGGCCCGGATCACGTCGTGGGAGTAGTTGCCCTTGTTGATGGTCACGCCCACCTGTGTGGGAGTACTGGTCAGCTGGCAGACGGTGTTGACGATGAGTCCGTTGTCTTTTTTGCCGTCATGGCAGGTGACCACGTACAGGCCGTAGCCGATGCGCTGCAGGGCGGTCATGTCAGGTTTGCCGTTCATAAGTAAGAACCTCCTTATTATTGGGTGGGGCGTGCGGAGCACGCCCCATAAATGGTTATCGGGGACGAAGAATGTTGTCGGAAATCTCGCTCAGGGCCTGAGAGGTCTCGGCATCGTAGCTGTGGCTGCGGGCCAGATCGCCCAGAGAGAGCATGCCCACCAGCCGGCCCTTTTCCACCACGGGCAGCCGGCGCACCTGACGGGCGGCCATGAGCCGGGCGGCCTCCTGACAGCTGTCGTCGGGGCCCACGGTGAAGCAGCCCCGGGTCATCACATCCCGCACAGGGGTCTGGGCCGGGTCGTCCTCTACGGCGATGCACCGCAGCACGATGTCCCGGTCGGTGACGATACCGCGCAGCCGACCGTCCGTGGAGCACACGGGCAAGGACCCTACGTTGTGCCGGCTGAGCAGCCGGGCGGCCAGAGCGGTGCTGTCGGTGACGGTCACCGAAACGACACTGGGCCGCATGAGATCACGAACTTGCATATGGAATTACCTGCCTTTCCGCATATATCCATAACTATGCCCGAAAAGACAGGGGGTTAATCAGCCCTGCATATCCCGTGGAGTTATGCCGAACTGGCGGCGAAAGGCACGCTGAAAGGTGGAGTAGTCCTGAAAGCCGCATCGGGCGCAGGCGGATTGGGCGCTGGCCCCCTGACGCAGGAGGGCGGCGGCCCGCAGCAGGCGTTTTTGCGTGATGTAGCGGTGGACGGAGCAGCCGGTGAGTTGTTTGAACCGGCGCATAAAGTGGTATCGGCTGGTATACACCTGCCCGGCCAGCGTGTCTACGCTGAGATCCTCTCCCAGATGGTCGTTGATGTAGGCAAGGGCGGTCTGGATCTTGGGGTCAAAGTCGCTGGCGGCATGGTTTTGGTCTGTGTGATCCCGCACCATGGTGCGGTTGAGGTGGATGAGCAGCTGCAAAAAACAAGTGCGGCACATCAGGTCGCCGGCAAAGGCCTGCTCTGCCAACGCTCCCTCCAGGGCAGACAGCAGGCTCTGCAGCTGCCTGTGCTGGCTGTCGTTGGGCCGCATGAGGGCAAACTGCCGCTGCCGGGCCAGCCGAAAGCAGGCGGACAGGTCTCCGTCCCGGGTACTGCTGGAGCGCACAAAGCCCGGGTCCAGATAGATGACCACCCGCTCATAGGGGTGGGAGGGATCGATGACGGGCTTGTGAATGAGGTGATGGCTGACCAGCAGTACATCCCATGGCTCCAAAAAGTAGGAGCGGCCCTCAATGATGTAGCTGGCGGTGCCGGAGAGGAAAATGACGATCTTGTCAAATTCGTGGTAGTGGTGCTCCATCTCCTCCACCCCGATGTCACGCAGGTGGAACAGACGAAAATCCTCGTGAAGATAGCCTTTTTTGGGGTACTGGACGCTGTGCTCCATGGCAGCACCTCCTTTTTTATAGAATATAGCACATTTTGCAATATGTAAAGCATTATCTGCGTTGTAGATGGAAAAAGTTTGCGATATACTGAATACACAGTACCATAGGTTTGTGCGGCCCTGCGGGCCGGAACAGGAGGAGGAACCCATGAAAAACGAGTGCTATTACGACGAATTTGACCGCAAGGAAAACCTTGCCTTTGACTCCAAGGTCGTTCACGGCGGTATGGGCTGCGACCCCATTACCGGTGCGGTGAGCTTCCCCATTTTTCAGACGGCGACCTTCCGTCACCGTGCCTTCGGCATCTCCACGGGCTATGACTACACCCGTGTACAGAACCCCACCCGTCAGGAGCTGGAACGCACCATGGCCATTTTGGAAAACGGTCTGGAGGGCTTTGCCTTCTCCAGCGGTCAGGCGGCCAACATGGCGTTGTTTACGTGGCTGCCCAATAACAGCCATGTGATCCTGTCCGATGATATTACGGCGGCACCTTCCGCATCTGCGACGAGATCTTCTCCAAGTTCGGCTGCACCTTCTCTTGGGTGGATCTGTCCGATCTGGAGGCGGTGCGTGCCGCCATCCGGCCTGAGACCAAAATGATCTACGCCGAAACCCCCACCAATCCCATGATGAAGGTGGCGGACATTGCCGCACTTGCGGACATTGCCCACTCCATTGATGCCCTCATGGTGGTGGACAACACCTTTATGACCCCCTACTTCCAGCGTCCTCTGGACCACGGCGCCGACGTGGTCGTCCATAGCGGCACCAAATATCTGGGCGGCCATAACGATACCATTGCCGGCATCGCCGTGGTCAAGAGTCAGGAGATGGCCGACTTCTTCCACGCCCAGCTCAAGTCCCACGGCAACGGCCTTGCCCCTCTGGACTGCTGGCTGCTGCTGCGGGGCATCAAGACGCTGGCCCTGCGTATGGAGCGCCACAACGAAAACGCCATGGAGGTGGCCCGTTGGCTGCGCAACCACCCAAAGGTAAAAAAGGTCTACTTTACGGGCTTTGAAGATCACAAGGACTATGCCGTGATGACCAAGCAGACCACGGGCTTTTCCGGCATGATCTCCTTTGAGCTGGACTGTCTGGAGACGGCCATGAACCTCCTGAGCCGGGTCAGGATGATCCTCTTTGCCGAAAGTCTGGGCGGCGTGGAGACCCTGGTCACCTATCCCATGACCCAGACCCACGAGTCCATTCCCGCCGATGTGCGTGAAAAGCTGGGCATCAACGAGCGTTTTATCCGTATCTCCATTGGCATTGAGAACGTAAAGGATATTATTGCCGACCTTGAACAGGCCCTTGCGTAAGAGGCAATGAATATGGACTTGAAATTTACCAAAATGCAGGCGTACGGCAACGATTACGTCTATATCAACGCCGTAGACCAGAAAATTGACGATCCCAACGCTCTGGCCCGCCGGGTCAGCGAGCGGCACTTTGGCATTGGCTCGGACGGCCTGGTGCTGGTTTGCCCGTCGGAAAAGGGCGAGTTTCGCATGCGTATGTTCAATCCCGACGGCACCGAGGGGGAGATGTGCGGCAATGCCCTGCGCTCCCTGTCCAAATATGTCTACGACCACGGCATGACGGACAAGACCGAGTTTGTCATCGAGACGCTGGGCGGGATGCAGCACATCTGGCTGCAGGTGGAGGATGGCAGGGCGGTCAACATCACCGCCGACATCGGTCAGCCCCGGCTGGATACCGGGGTCATCCCCGTGAACACCGACCTTGCGGAGTTTATCGATCAGCCGGTGGAGATCCTTGACCGGGTGTTCAACATTACCGCCGTGTCCTGGGGCAATCCCCATTGCGTGATGTTTATTGAGGACACCGCATCCTTTGATGTGGCCAAATACGGCCCGGTGATCGAGCATCACACCGATCTGTTCCCCAACAAGACCAACGTGACCTTTGCGCAGGTGGTTTCACGGGACTACATCAAGATCCGGGAGTGGGAGCGGGGCACCGGCGAGACCATCGGCTGCGGCACCGGCTGCTGCACGGCTGCGGTGGCGGCGGCCATGCTGGGCTACTGTGACCGCAAGGTCACCGTGGAACAGATCGGCGGCAACCTGTATGTAGACTGGCGTGAGGAGGACGGACATGTGCGCATGACCGGCCCGTCCCACACGGTATTTGAGGGAGTTTTGTTTGATGAAGCTTGATAAGCTGCTGGAAAAGCTGGACTATACACTGGATGCGGGCTGTCTGGACACCGACATCGCATCGCTGGAATATGACTCCCGCAAGGTGGGTAAGGGCAGCCTCTTCGTCTGCCTTACCGGCTTTCGGGCCGACGGCCACGCCTACATTCCTGCCGCTCTTGAGGCGGGGGCTGCGGCGCTGGTCGTGGAGCGTGAGGTGGACGTACCCGAGGGGATCGCCGTCATCCGTGTCAGGGACAGCCGCTATGCGCTGGCCCTGCTGTCGGCGGCGTGGTTTGGCTACCCGGCGGAGAAAATGACCGTCATCGGCCTTACCGGCACCAAGGGCAAGACCACCACCGCCCACATGGTCAAGGCCATTTTGGAGGCGGCAGGGAACAAGGTGGGCATGATCGGCACCATCGGTGCGGTCATCGGCGAGGAAAAGCTGACCACCAGGAACACCACTCCCGAGTCCTACGAGCTGCACAGCCTCTTTGCCCGTATGGTGGAGGCCGGATGCAGCCATGTGGTCATGGAGGCCTCTTCTCAGGGCTTTAAGCTCCATCGCACCGCCGGCATCCTCTTTGATGTGGGTGTCTTTCTTAATCTGTCCCCCGACCACATCGGCGAGGGGGAGCATGCCGACTTTGCGGAGTACCGCACCTGCAAAAGCATGATCTTCAACCAGTGCAGGCAGGGGCTTGTGAATGTGGATGACGAGCACTGGCAGGCCGTTACCGCCAAGGCCGACTGCCCCCTGACCACCATGTCCGTGTCCGGAGCGGCCGATTATGCCGTGGGTGAGGTCAAAGAGGTGCGGCAGACAGGCTTCTTGGGCAGCGAGTTTGCGGTATCCGGCCGTCTGGAGGGCGATTTCCTGCTGAATATGCCCGGCAAGTTTAATGTCTCCAACGCCTTGGCGGCTCTGGCCGCCGCCCACATGGCAGGGGTGGGGGCGGAGGCCATCGCCCAAGGACTCAAAAGCGTGTATGTCAAGGGCCGCACGCAGGTGCTGGACACCCCCGGCCACTACACCATGCTCATTGACTATGCCCACAATGCCGTCAGCATGGAAAATCTGCTCACCATGCTGCGCTCCTACAACCCCGGTCGGCTCATCTGCCTGTTTGGCGGCGGCGGCAACCGGGCCCGTGCCCGCCGCTGGGACATGGGCGAGATCAGCGGCAAGTACGCCGATCTGACCGTGCTGACCATGGACAACCCCCGTGATGAGGAGGTCGAGTCCATTAATGAGGACATCAAGACCGGCCTTGCCAGGCATGAGGGCAAGTACATCTCCATCCCCGACCGGGCCGAGGCCATCCGCTGGGTCATGGACAACGCCAGAGAGGGTGACATCATCGCTCTTATTGGCAAAGGCCATGAGGAGTATCAGGAGATCCGCGGCGTCAAGCACTTTTTCTCCGAAGAGCAGGTGGTGCGGGAGCACCTTGGCGGTTGAACAAGCGGCCAGAACGTGGTAGCATAGGATAAACAGAAACTTCCCGGGGTGATAAGTTGAAACTCTTTCGTCCAAAGATGCAGGCAAAACTGAATGAGGCCCTTCTGGCGGTCATGCCGGTGGTGGTAATCGTGCTGCTGCTGAGCTTCACCGTGGCCCCGGTGTCCCCCAGTATCATGCTCAGCTTCCTGCTGGGTGCGCTGCTGGTCATGGTGGGCATGATGTTTTTTACCCTGGGTGCGGAGCTGTCCATGACCCCCATGGGCGAAAAGGTGGGGGCCAGAATGACGGTGACCAAAAAGGTCTGGCTCATTGTGATCCTGGCCTTTATATTGGGCGTCATCATCACCATTTCCGAGCCGGACCTGCAGGTGCTGGCCGAACTGGTGCCCTCGGTGCCCAATATGACCCTTATTTTAGCGGTGGCTGTGGGTGTGGGCCTGTTTCTGGTGGTGGCCATCCTGCGTATGCTGCTGGGCGTTCCGCTGCCTCATTTGCTGACCTTTTTCTATCTGGTTGCCTTCGGTCTGGTGTTCTTCGTGCCGGAAGGCTTCCGTGCCATCGCCTTTGACTCCGGCGGTGTGACGACCGGCCCGATGACCGTGCCCTTTATTATGGCGCTGGGCGTTGGTATTTCCGCTATCCGTAATGACCGCCACGCTGCAGATGACAGCTTCGGTCTGGTGGCCCTGTGCTCCAT
>JAZOBP010000008.1:0-6171 GCA_045596065.1 Lawsonibacter sp.
CTCATGGTGGTGTTGACGGTGACGGGGTCGTGCTTGTAGGCCGGGGTATTGCCGCTCATCTCCAGATTGGCCCGGGTGCAGCCCCGCAGGAAGTTGCGGGCGTCGGAGGCATTGCCCATAACGGCACCGGTGGCGCTGGAGGCACCGCAGCTCATCAACTCAAAGCCCTGAGGGATGACCTGAGCCAGCTGCTCAAAAAACTCACCGGTGGCCTCAAAGCGCATATCGATCCAGGCGTGCCATGCAGGGTTTGCCCAGTTGCCCCAGAAGCTCTGATCCTCGATGGGCGGCAGCTCTATTCCGGTACGGCGCTTGAGCTCGGCACGGCAGTGGGGGCAGGCGCAGGAGTTGTAGCGCATGTAGTGGACGGGATCGTCGGCAGAAAGACCGTCGATGCCCGTATCGGCAATGAGCCGCTTGACGTAGTCCTTATAGGACTGGATAAAGTCCGGGTTGCGGTGGCAGAAGCCCTCTCCGGCGTATTGCGGATACCACAGGGGCTTACCCGTCTTGACGTCGATCATGCGCCAGTCATTCAGACGCTTGCCCTTGTACTCCCACGTGGCTGCAGCCTCACGGGAGGGGAACAGGGGCAAGTGGACCTTGCTCAGCTCCATGGCGTGACGCATAGCCGCCTTATCCCCGTCGGGATAGCGGTGGATCAGGTTGACCGAGTGGTGGTCATAGAGCTCTACCCCACGCTGGTGCAGCTGCTCTGCCACAGTGCCCAGATAGTCATGGAGCAGGGTAAAAAAGGGCAGAAAGTCCCAGCGGAAATGGGCACCGAAAACCATAGCAGAGGTCACATTGGCCTGAGCCATGGCGTCCGCTCTGCGCTTGATCCGGTCCAGATTGTCGCCGTTGGGCCAGTTGAGATCCTCCCAGCCCATCCACCAACTGGCAATGCGCTTTTTATCCATGCTCTCCCGCCCCCTCCGTGTTGCGTCTTATGCCTTTACACTCTCTACCGTCTTGCGGATGTTGAACTCGTTCTGTTCCAGCAGCGCCTCCGCCCGCTCTTCGGAGCAGTCCAGAATAGCGGCGGTAATGCGGATCACACGGCCCCGCAGTTTCTCATTGGAGGGCTTGAGGTTGATCATGAGGTTTTCATACACCTTGCCGGTGTGGATCATGGCACAGGTGGACAGCATATTCAGGACAAACTTCTGGCTGTTGCCCGCCTTGAGACGGGTGGAGCCGGTGATGACCTCGGCGCCGGTGTCGCACACGATGGCGATGTCCGCCACCTTGGAAATGGCGGTATCGGGATTAGAGGACACAGACACGGTCACACAGCCCATTTCACGGGCCTTTTCCATAGCACCTACCACATAACGGGCGCCGCCGGCAGCAGAGATGCCCACCAGCACGTCTCCGGCCTTGAGGACGTTCTCCACGTCACGCACACCGTTTTCATAGATGTCCTCGGCATTTTCACCGGCGGTGACCAGACGCTCCAGACCGCCGGCAATGATGCCCTGCACCACGCTTTGCTCCACGCCGAAGGTGGGCGGACACTCAGAGGCATCCAGGATGCCCAGACGGCCGGAGGTGCCGGCGCCGATGTATACCATCTTGCCGCCGCTGCCGATGGCCTTGGCCGCAGCGTCCACCGCCCTGGCGATCTCG
The DNA here is from genome assembly GCA_045596065.1 of Lawsonibacter sp. Classification (GTDB taxonomy): domain Bacteria; phylum Bacillota; class Clostridia; order Oscillospirales; family Oscillospiraceae; genus Lawsonibacter. Next base: position 1,630 of record JAZOBP010000008.1, read on the forward strand.
GGCAGGGCCCGATCCACCGCAAGGACGGAGTACATATTTTCTTCATTCATCAGCCGCACCATCTCCAGAGAGCTCATGCGGTCAATGTTTGTGGTCTTTGGATTGCGCCGTTCCGTGTTAAGCATTTTTATCACTCCTGCATTATTCCTTCAAGAAATTATCAAGCAGAGGCATCTGCACCGGCTTGCACAGCTTTGCTGCCTGCAGGCATGCGCCCCACACCGGAGGACAGCTGATGCGCTCCACCGCAAGGTGTTCGGGCAGACGCTCCGTCACCCGGCGGAAGAAGCCCTCACTTTTTGCAAACAAACTTCCGGACAGGATAATCGTACGGGCTCCGGGGGTCTTTTTACTGGCCGCACGGATCAAGCGCACCATGTGCTCACAGCTCTCCTCCAATATGGCCTCGGCCACCTTATCTCCATCTTCTGCCGCACGAATGACCAGAGGGGCAAAGGATGCGATGTAGGCGTTGTCCTTCTGATAGAGATCATGAATGGCATCCCACACGCCGCCGCCCAGCTTCTCTTCCACCAGACGGGTCAGCACAGTCTCCTCCCCTGTCCCGTCCAGATGGCACAGGGCCGCAGTGATGGCATCCCGGCCCAGCTCAAAGCCGCTGCCGCTGTGCTCAAACCGATAGCCCAGCCCGCCGGTGCGGTGCAGCGTTCCTTCACTGTAGCCAAAGACCACGCATCCCGTACCGCAGATGGCAGCCAAACAGTTGTCCGGCTGGCTGCAGCAGGCGATCACATTGCGGATATCCGTGTCACAGCCGATTTTGATGCCGGGATAAGCTCGCTCCAGCTCGGTACGGATTGTATCTGCATTGCTTCCGGTGCCCAGACCGGCACCTCCGAAGAAGATCGCTGCCACGTTCATCTCACCGGGGCGGAGAAAATCAATGCCCCGGCGCACGATGCTCACCGTCTGCTTCACACCGCAGGTATTGGGGTTGCAGCCCTCCAGCACAATGGTATTGAGCTTGCGCCCGCTCTCGTCAATAAGCGCAAACTCCGTCTTGGTGCCGCCGCCGTCAATACCGATATAGGTGCGGCTCTCCGGCCGGTGGTTGTCCACCAGCACATCAATTGATACGCACAGCAGTCTGGACAGCTCGCACAGATGCGCGATGTCCGGCATAGCCTCAGCACACTCCCAGCGGGAAACGCTCTGAGGGGTGACAAAGAGCAGCTTTGCCAGCTCATTTTGAGTAATGCCACGCTCTTTTCTGTACTTTTGCAGCATTTTGGCAAAATACTGGATGTCAAACAAGGGGAACCCTCCTTCCCTGCTTTCTTTATTATTTTACAGGAATCAAACTACACTTGCAACAACACGTTGGTTTCCTGTCTTTTCAAAAAACAACCAACGTGTTTAGTTTTCTGCTCGAATAAGGGCATAGGCACAGCTCTCGGGCAGGGTCACGGTACACACACCGTCAGCCGTCTCCACCTTGCCGCCCTCTCCGTGGAAAGGAGTATAGACCTGCACCCTGCCGTCAAGGGCAAAACGGACGGTACGGGACACGCCAATGGGCTCAACCTTGTTGACAAAGTTAACACGGCTGCGGTGGAAGCGGATCTCATCCAAATGGTGATCAATGTCCACATCGTAGTCCGCCGCCAGCAGGTGAAGGGTGATGCCTGTCTCGTTCCGGAAGCAGGTAACATAGTAGCCCTCTGCCTCCAAAACCTGTACAGGCATTTTACTTGCATAGGTCTGGCACAGCTTAAGTACGTCCTGAGCCACATCACTCATGCGTCCAGGGTTGTAGTGCAGGCCGGGCACAGGCTCACTCCACTGCATGGTATCGGGGCAAGCGGGCAGCTCAGCATTGGTCCACTGCGCCAATTTGATCCAAACACCATCCCGGATGGTACTGAAAAAGTCCTCAGGCTTACATTCCGGCCGGTTAGCGATCTGCCAGCTGTTCCTGCAGCCCTCCATGGCACACGGGCCGGTAAGCACCGCATGTCCGCCTGCCGCCAAGTAGGTCTTGAGCATCTCCCGCTCCTTCTGCGTCATAGACAGCGGACTGGGGACCAGCACCAGAGGATACTTCCGGGCATCCGCCGGGAAATCAAAGATCGTATGGGCACTCATACCTGCCTTAAACAGGGTATCCAGCGTATCCCGATAATCCTTGTAGTAGCCCTTGGGCAGCATGCCGAAGTGGGTATGGTTGCGAGTCTCATAGGAGAAATAGATCGCCAGCTGACCGATCTGCGTACCATCAAACAGGTCAGCGTGCTCCTTTTCCCATGTGAAAGCCCGACCGATGGCGTCACTCTCGTCGGGCAGGGTCTTGAGGATGTGGTCGGGCAGACCCAGACGAGCCTTGAGCGTGGAGAACCAGCAGTCAGAATCCAACGTCTTGTTCACCGCCCAGATGATGTTGGCCGAGGGCTCGGTAAAGCCGTAGCCCGTGCCGTAGCAGCGCACGCCCTTCTCCCGGGCGGCTGCCTGATGGTGAGAGGCGTTGATGAGGTGGTTGGCCACCGGGGCATTGACGGTAACAGGGTCGTGCTTATAGGGGGGCGTATTGCCGCTCATCTCCAGATTGACGTAGTTGGCTCCACGCAGGAATTGTCTTGCGTCGGAGGCAGATGCAGGCATGTGGGCACCGGCGCTGTGAGCACCGCAGCTGCACAGCAGGAAGTCCTCAGGCAGCACGTCCCGCACCGCCTTCATAAAGTCGCCGGTGGCGTCAAAGCGAAGGTCGATCCATTCCTTCCACGCCGGATTGTCCCAGTTGCCCCAGAAGGTCTGATCCTCAATGGGCGGCAAATCAATGCCGCTGCGGCGTTTGAGCTCGGCACGGCAATGAGGGCAGGAACAGGAGTTAAAGTGCATGTAGTGGATGGGATCATCGGCCATAAGGCCGTCGATGCCCGTATCGGCCAGCAGAGTCTTAACGTACTTCTGATAAGCCTCAATAAAATCAGGATTGCGCAGACAGAAGCCCTCACTGGCATACTGGGGATACCACAGGGGCTTGCCCGTCTTTACGTCCAGCATACGCCAGTCGTTAAGCCTTGTGCCGTTGTACTCCCAGGTGGCCGCCGCCTCCCAGCTGGGGCTGAAGGGCAGATGGGGACCGCTGTGGAGCATGACGTGGCGCATCTCTTCCTTGGTGGACCAGCGGTGGATGAGGTTGACCGAATGGTGGTCGATGAGCCGCAGACCTCGCTTGTGAAGCTCCTCTGCCACGGTGGCCAGATAGTCGTGGAGCAGGGTAAAGAAGGGCAGCCAGTCCCAGCGGAAGTGGGTACCGAAGATGACCACGTCAGTGACGTTGGCAGCCGCCAGCTTGTCGGCGTGTGCCTTGATATTGTCGTAGTTATCGCCGTTGGGCCAGTTGAGATCCTCCCAGCCGATCCACCATGTGGCAAGTCGTTTGCGTTCCATATACGCTCTCCTCTTTGGATAAAGTCTATCATGGGGACAATGGGCAAAACATTCCCCATTTCGGTTTATTGCAGTCTATTTTTCAGTTCGTTTCGGCAATTTTCTCCGCTTTCAGAGTGTTAAGCAGCTCCGGATAGAGCTGGCTGCACATACCGCCGTCCACGATAAGCTCCGAGCCGGTAACGTTCTTGGACAGGTCCGTGCCAAAATAGAAAGCAGCGTTGGCAATATCCTCAAAGTCCGAAATATCACCGATGGGGGTAAAGCCGCCGTCCACAATACGCTTGCTGCCCATATCCTCCCAGCGCTGTGTCTTAATGGTACCAGGCAGTACCACGTTGGAGCGGATACCGTACTTGCCCAGATCCACGGCAAAGGCGCGGCTCATGGCGTTGATGCCACCCTTGCTGGCGCAGTAGGCCGAGCGGTTGGGAATGGCACGGTAGGAGGTGTTGGAGCCGATAAACACGATGGCCCCTCCCCCCTGCTCCCGCATGCGCAGAGCGGCCTGCCGCACGATCATGAAGTTCCATACAAGGTTCGTTTCAAACACCCGCTGAAACTCCTCCACGGGCACGGCAAAGAAGTCCATACCCTTGGCCGGATCGGTGCCAAAGCCCAGATCGGCGGCATTGAGCACCACGGTGGTCACCGTATAGCCCAGAGCGTCAATGTCAGCAAAGACAGCCTTGACGGCCTCCTCGTCCCGGATACCCAGACCGTAACCCTTGCCGAATACACCGTACTGGGCAGCCAGCTTATCGGCCGCTGCCTGAGAGCGCTGGCCGTCACGGCTGGAAATAAACACCCCATAGCCAGCCTGGGCAAACTTCTCGGCGGTGGCGTAGCCGGTGCCAACAGTACCGCCGGTAACAAAAACAGCCTTATTCATCGTAATGCCTCCTTATATCAGAAATAAAACTCGGTCTTGGCCGGACGGATGTCGGTGAGCGCACCGGTGTAGTGGCGCAGGGTATGGGGCTGATAGGGATGGGCCAGGCAGGCCTCCTCGTTGATCTCGATGCCCAGACCGGGCTTGTCCGGCACGTAAATACAGCCGTCCTCATAGTGCAGGGCCTCGTCGGTGACATCCTTGCGCCAGTCCACGTCGGAGTACATGATCTCCAGAAT
>JAZOBP010000009.1:0-10583 GCA_045596065.1 Lawsonibacter sp.
CCTGAAGCTGAACAAGCTGGAGGGCTAAGTGATCGAAGATCAAACCCGTCTGCTGAGCAGACGGGTTTTTCTTTTTGGGGAGCAAAAATTCCGTGAGTCTGAGCAAATTCGTGCACTTTTTTTCAAAAGTGTGCTATAATATCCACAGAACCTGTCGAAGGAGGTGTCCGGTGTGCAAAACCCCATAAAGGAAACGGGCGGGATCATCGCCGATCTGACCCGGCTGAGCCTGCGTTATAATATCCCCCGTGCTGCCGGAGCCCTTGGCTTTTTTCTGCTGATGTCCTTTTTCCCCCTGCTCATGTGCGCCAATGCCATTTTGGGTATTTTCCATGTGGATGTGCAGCACCTGATCACGTCCATTGACCGCTTTCTGCCCCAGCAGGCGGCGGCGCTGGCACGGGAGTATGTGGAATATTTGGGCCAAAACGAATCCACTGCCATGCTGACAGCGGGTATTATTGCCGTGGTGATCTCCGCTTCGGCCGGTCTGCGTGTGCTGCTGGACACTATGGACGAAATGTATGACAATCATGGCGGCGGCTGGAACAACTTTATTGTCAGCATCGTGTTTTCTCTGCTGTTTCTGGTCACGCTGTATCTGTCCGTGTTTGTGATCCTGACCGGAGACTGGTTTTTTAAGCTGCTGGGCGGGCTGCTGCCAAAGGAATTGATCTCCACATGGAACTTTCCGGCCTTTTCTGAGCTGTGGGGTCGGCTGCGGTATCTGCTCTTATTCTGCTTTGTGCTGCTGCTGGTCATGCTGGTCTACCGACTGGGTACGCCAAGGACCGAGGTGCGCAAGGGGCCGCTGCTGATCTGCGCATTGCTCAGCACGGTGGCACTGGTGCTGTCCTCGGCGGTGTTCTCGTGGATCATCGGCCTGTCCTCCCGATACTCTCTGCTGTATGGGTCGCTGGCCTCTATTGTGATACTGATGCTGTGGCTTTATATCTGCGGTACCATACTGTTGCTGGGCACGGTGCTCAACCGGGTGTGGAACCTGCGCCACCCGATCAAGCAAGAAAAAAGCTCCGAACCGTGATCGGTTCGGGCCTTTTTCAGTTGTCAAAATCGGCAAGGATGGCGGCACCCAGTGCGCCGGGGCCTACGTGGCAGCCCACGCTGAGGGGCAGAGGGTCGGACATGAAGGGGTAGTCGGGGAAGCTCTCGTGCACCACCTGCGCCCAGGCCTCACCTTCCTGCCGGTCACCGGAGTAGGCGGCGGCAATGATGACCTTTTTGCCGGAAAAGTCCGTCTCCAGATCGTGGCGGACGGCCTCCAGCATGGTCTGGCGGGCCTGCTTCATGCCCCGCACCTTGCGGTGCATATCCAGCTTGCCGCCCAAAATCTTCATCACGGGCTTGATATTGAGCACAGTGCCCACAGCGGCGACTGCCGGGGTGATGCGCCCGCCCCGCTTGAGGTACTGCAGATCCTCTGCGGAGATATAGATGTGGGAGTCCATGGCCTTTTCCATCAGGCGGTCTGCGATGCCCTGCGCGTCCATGCCGGCTTCGCGCAGACGGACGGCCTCCTGAACAGACTGCTTAAGGGGGACGGAGATGCGGCGGTTATCCACCACCAGTACACGGCCGTCGTAGTCGTCGGCAAAGCCCTGTGCCGTGGCACAGGAGCCGCTCAGACCGCTGGTCATGGGGATATAGATCAGCTTGTCATGATCCTCCAGTGCCTTGTCCCACATGTCCAGCAGGTCAGCAGGTGCGGGCTGGGAGGAGGATATCTGTGCGCCGGCCAGCTGGCGGGCGTAGAATTCTTCATGAGAGAGATCCAAAAACTCGTGGTATGTCTGGCCGTCAACAGTAAACGGCATGGCCAACAAAAAGACGCCCAGCTGCTGGGCCTCTTCCGGAGATATGCCGCTGTTGGTATCGGTCATTACCGCGATACGTTCCATTTTATTGCCTCCTGAGTTGCTTGGTGTAAAAGAAATTGTATCTTTTTTTTGCCGTTCTGTCAACACTTGGACAAAATCATGACCCGCTCTCTCCTAAGGATTGCCCGGAGAAAGCGGGTCCATGCGTTACAGGTAGTTGAGCGGGTTGACGGCAGAGCCGCGGATGCGTACCTCAAAGTGGCAGTGGTTGCCGGTAGACCGGCCGGTGCTGCCCATGCGGGCGATGACCTGACCCTGATAGACCCGCTGACCGGCGGAGACCAGCAGGCTGGAATTGTGCCCGTAGTAGGTCTGAGAGCCGTTGTCGTGGGTGATGATGACCAGGTAGCCGTAGTTGCCCTTGTAGCCGGAGAAGGTGACCTTGCCGCCGTCGGCTGCCTTGATGGCCGTGCCCTTGGAGCCGGCAATGTCAATGCCCGAGTGGTAGCTGCGGGAGCCAAAGATGGAGCGATAACCGAAATAGGACGTGATCTTGCCCCGGCAGGGCCAGATGAAGTAGCCGTTGGAGGCGGTCTTGGGCTTGGGCTTGGTGCCCACGGCCTTGACGGTGACGGTAGGCTCGCGCAGGGTGTTGGATTCCAGCACGGTGCGTTCCTTCTCCACGCCGTTTACGTAGAGAATGTCGGCGGTGACCATGGCCTCGCCCTCCACGCCCTGTGTAATGATCTTGGAGGAGCCTACGTAGATGGAGCTGTCGTCCCGGGTCTGTACCGGACAGGGGATCGCCTCCAGATAGGAGGAGTGGTTAACGGTGCGCACGGACAGACGGGGGATGCGCTCTTTTACGTTGAGCACCTGTCCCACGGACAGCTTGTTGATGTTCACGTCGGCGTTGAGGGCTTTGAGCTCGCTGACGGACATGTCATTGCGGTAGGCGATGGCGTTAAAGGTGTCACCGCTGACCACCGTGTAGGTGGTCTCGCCGGTGGTATTCTCAGTGAGGATGTCCCGCATCTGGTCGATGGTCAGTACCTCGTCGGGGAGGTACACGGGGGTGACCTGAATTTCTTCCACAAACTCGGCACTGACCGTGTCGGCGGTAATGTAGGTGCTCTTGATCTCCTGAAGCAGGTTGTTGAATTGGGCCTTATTCTCAATGACGCCCATGACCTGCCCGTCCAGAGAGATCTGGTACTGACGCATATCGTTGTCGTCCTCCGACTCCGACTGCATCTGCCCGGAGAGATAGTCCTCAAAGACCCTTCGGTCATCCAGCTCTGCTCTGGGAGCCAGAGTGAAGCGATAGGAAATGTCGTTGTCCACGGTATATTCGTAGCCCAGCATACGGCTGCCCCTGGACTCCACCATGGTGACGGCGTTGTCTACCACACTTTTGTCCTCCACCACACCTACGTTGGTGCCGTCAATGTATACGGCATAGCTGGTGGTGTACAGAGTAGTGAGGATCATGGTAAGGCCGCACACAAGGGCGATAGACAAAAAGGAAAGGGGTGCGGCATAGCGGCGGCCGGCCACGGCCTCGTGACACCGCAGGAAAAGCCGTCTGCCTTGAAAGCGAAGCCGTTCGGTCCTTTCAGACAGGAAGGCGGCCGCAGCCTTACAGTCAGGCCGGCGCAGCCACAGCTGCCGGGCAAAGGCGGAGATGCGGCCAAAAAGCCGCTTGAACCAAGCGGCGGCACAGTCAAATATCTCGTTTATCTTCAGGGCAGATCACCTCCCGTTTAAAAGTAACAAAAGAAAAGAAATAGTTACAAAATGATTACAAACCTGATGATACATGGTTTTCTCCTGTCTGTCAAGAAAAATATGTAGGTACATGGGAGCTTTGGGGAGAAAAGTTTTTGGGAATTTGGGTAAAACTGAGGTGGCGCACTTGAATTTTTCGGCGCAAGATGCTACTATAATCTGGAAAATGGGACGGCAGGGCCAAGGAGCAGCGCCGTCCGTAAAATAAGGAATTGGAGGAATTGCAAATGTTTGCAAAGCTGATCGAAACTCTCAAAGCCAACCCCCGTAAGATCGTCTTCACCGAGGGCACTGACGCCCGTATTCTGGAGGCTACCGCCCGTCTGGCGGCAGAAAAGTTCCTGACCCCCGTTCTGGTGGGCAACGAGGCCGAAGTCAAGGCCGCTGCCGAAAAGGGCGGCTTTAACATCGAGGGCGTTTCCATCATAGATCCCGCCACCTATCCCGGTATGGACGCCATGGTGGACAAGATGGTGGAGCTGCGCAAGGGCAAGATGTCCCCCGAAGAGTGCCGTGAGACCCTGAAGAAGGGCAACTACTTTGGCACTATGCTGGTCAAGATGGGCGAGGTGGACTGCCTGCTGGGCGGCGCTACCTACTCCACCGCCGATACCGTGCGTCCTGCCCTGCAGCTGGTCAAGACCAAGCCCGGCGCCAATCTGGTGTCCTCCTGCTTTATCATGACCCGTGAGGGCGGTGACCCTGCCCTGCAGAAGATCTGCATGGCCGACTGCGCCATCAACCTGTCCTACGAGGATACTCTGGACAAGGAGGGCAACGTCACCGTCTCCGCCGCTCAGAAGCTGGCTGAGGTGGCTGTGGAGTCTGCCCGTACCGCCAAGATCTTCGGCATTGACCCCAAGGTCGCCATGCTGAGCTTCTCCACCAAGGGCAGCGGCAAGGGCGGCACCGTGGCGCTCAGTGCCGAGGCCACCAAGATCGCTCAGGAGATGGCTCCCGATATGGCCATCGACGGTGAGATGCAGTTTGACGCTGCCGTCTCCCCCACCGTCGGTCAGCTGAAGTTCCCCGGTTCCAAGGTGGCCGGCTATGCCAACACCTTTGTGTTCCCCCTCATTGAGGCCGGCAACATTGGCTACAAGATCGCTCAGCGTCTGGGCGGCTATGACGCCTACGGCCCCATCCTGCAGGGTCTGAACGCCCCCATCAACGACCTGTCCCGTGGCTGCAACGCTCAGGAGGTCTATTCCATGGCCATCATCACCGCTGCTCTGGCCTGAATCAAGTAAAACCAAAGGGTCGCATCCGGGGTCGGATGCGACCCTTTTTGTATAAAGAAAAACGCTGTCCTGCAGGACAGCGGTTTTGCTTAAAGAAACTGAGCCAGAATGGATTGGTACTCTTCCCCGGTGCGTACCCGTCCTACGGCAGACAGGGCAGCACGGTCAAAGCGGAAGAGCTCACGGGCAAGCTCCAGCACCTGCCGGGGCGTGACGGCATCGTAACCGGCAATGAGCTCATCGGGGGTAAGGATACGGCCCCGCAGCAGCATGGAGGAGCCCATATGGCTCATTCGGGCACGGGTGGACTCCAGACCCATGAGCACGCTGGTCTTGGCCTGCTCTCTGGCCCGGTCCAGCTCGTCGGGCAGGGGGCCGGTTTGGGTCAGCTCCTTTACGATGCGGCACATGGTGGTGAGGGCCTCTTCCTCCGTGTTGGGCGAAAGAGCGGTGTACAGACCGATCAGACCGGTGTCCCGGTGGTCGGAGAGGTAGGAGTATACGGTGTAGCAAAGGCCGCGTTCCTCGCGCATCTGCTGAAACAGCCGGGAGGACACGCCGCCGCCCAGCAGAGAGGACAGCAGGTTGATTTGAAAGCGCCGCTCATCCAGATAGGACAGGGCGGGAAAAGCGAGGATCAGGTGATTTTGCTCCGTGGCCTTGCGCTTGACGGTGACAGCGGGCTTAAAAGCGGCGGACTTAAAGGCGGTTTCGGGGGTGGAGCGCAGGACGCCAAAGCGGGCCTTGAGCAGCTCAACATCCCCGTCGGAGAAGCTGCCTGCCAGAGAAACGACTATGCGCTCGGGGCGGTAATGGCTGTCATGGTAGGTGCGCAGACTGGCGCTGTCCATGGCAGCCAGAGACTTGGCTGTACCAAGAATGGGCCGTGCCAGAGATGAGCCCTTGTAAACGGCGGCGTTGAGCCGCTCAGAGACCAGATCCTCGGGGGTGTCCCGGTACATGCCGATCTCCTCCAGAATGACGCCCCGCTCGGTGTCCACCTCCTCCTGAAGAAAAGCCGGGCACAAAAGCATATCACACAGCAGATCAATGGCCTGAGACAGGTGGCTGTCCAGACACCGGGCATAGAAGCAGGTGGTCTCCTTGGTGGTGTAGGCGTTTACGTGGCCGCCGATGGAGTCGATCTGGCGGGCGATCTCCTGAGTGGAGCGGTTAAGGGTGCTTTTAAAGGCCATATGCTCCAGAAAATGAGCGGCGCCGTTATCTGCGGCGGTCTCATACCGGGAGCCGGTGCCGATATATATTCCAACGGCAGCGGTACGGACCGCAGGGACGGCCTGGGTCAGCAGGCGCACGCCGTTGGGCAGGGAGATCATGTCGTACATGGCAGAGCCTCTCTTTGTTTCGGATTGTGTATAGTGTACCATATGTGTCCGCCCCGCTCAACGATAAGATGGGCAAGAAAGCGGAAATTGTAAAATTTATATAAAGTCACTTTTCCTTTAAACCTGTACGTGATAAAATGTGTCCGTATAAGAAAGGAAAAAAAGATGGAAAAATTACTGGAGAAAAAAGGCTTTATCTGCGACATGGACGGCGTGATCTACCACGGCCGTCAGCTGCTGCCCGGTGTGCAGGAGTTTGTAAACTGGCTGTACCGGGAGAATAAAAAATTTTTGTTTCTGACCAACAACAGCGGCAAAACACCCCGGGAGCTGCAGGAGCGGCTGGCCCGCATGGGGCTGGAGGTGGACGAGAGCCACTTCTACACCAGTGCTCTTGCCACGGCCAACTTTATTGCCAACCAGACCCCGGGCGCCAAGGTCTTTGCCATCGGTGACCCCGGTCTGACCCACGCCCTGTACGAAAAGGGCCTGACGCTGGACGATGTGGCTCCGGACTATGTGGTCATTGGTGAGACTACATCCTATACGTATGACAACATCTGCAAGGCGGTCAAGCTGGTGGGGCAGGGCGCCCGGCTTATCGGCACCAACTACGACCTGACAGCCCCGGTGGAAAACGGCGTGATCATCCCTGCCTGCCGGGCTCTGGTGGCGCCGGTGGAGCTGGCCTCGGGCAAGACGGCCTACTACGTGGGCAAGCCCAACCCCCTGATGATGCGCACCGGCCTTGATCTGCTGGGGGTCCACTCTCAGGAGGCGGCCATGATCGGTGACCGTATGGACACGGACATTCAGGCGGCCATCGAAAGCGGTCTGGACTCCGTGCTGGTGCTTACCGGTGTGTCCAGTCGGGAGACAGCGGCCTCCTTCCCCTATCGGCCCCGTCTGATCCTGAGCGGAGTGGGCGATATTGCCGCTGCTGCAAACCAATAAGAAAAAAGCACTCCCCGAATGGTGCTGGCTTTTTTATGGAGTGATCAGAGCTTACAGCTCTACTGCCTCGATGGTCTCTTCCGCAACGTTGTGCTTCTTGGCGTAAGCGGTGAGCATCAGGGTCAGAGCACCGTCGCCGGTGACGCTGCAGGCGGTGCCGAAGGAATCCTGCAGGGCGAAGATGGTGAGCATCAGGCCGGTGCCGGTGGCATCGAAGCCGAGGACGGACACGATCAGGCCCAGAGAGGCCATAACGGTACCGCCGGGCACGCCGGGAGCGCCGATGGCGAACACGCCCAGCAGCAGGCAGAACAGCACCATGGAGCCGATGGAGGGCAGGGTGCCGTACAGGATCTTGGAGACCACCATGACGAAGAACACCTCAGTGAGCACGGAGCCGCACAGATGAATGTTGGCAAACAGGGGGACACCGAAGTCCACCATGTCCTTGCGCAGGGTCTTGGACTTATGAGCGCAGGTAAGGGCCACAGACAGGGTGGCGGCGGAGCTCATGGTACCCACAGCGGTGATGTAAGCGGGGCCGTAGTGCTTGACGACCTCGATGGGGTTGGTCTTGGAGTACAGACCGGCAACGCCGTACAGCACGCCCATCCAGATGTAGTGGCCAACCATGACGATGACGATAACGATCAGGAACACAGGCAGCTGGCCGGTGATGGTGCCGTCATAAGCAAGGCCGGCAAAGGTGGTGCCGATGAAGAAGGGCAGGATGGGGATGACGACCTTGGACACGATCTGCAGCACGATCTTCTGGATCTCGTCCAGCAGGCGGATCATAACAGAAGCCTTGGTCCACACGGCGGCCAGACCCAGCAGCACGGAGAGGACCAGAGCGCTCATCACGGGCATGATCTGGGGGATGTCAAGCTGGAAGCCTACGGCAGGCAGCTCCTTCAGGCCGTCAACCTGGCTGGTGATATTCAGACCGGGGATGATGGCGTAGCCGGCGCCCATAGACATGAAAGCGGCCAGGATGGAGGACGCATAGGCCAGGATCAGGGCCACGGTGAGCATCCGGCTGGCGCTGGAGCCCAGCTTGGTGATGGACGGGGCAATAAAGCCGATAACGATCAGGGGCACGCAGAAGGTAATGAGCTGACCCAGGATGTACTTGGCGGTGACGATCACGGTCATAACGGGGCCGGTGACACCGGGGAACTGCACCTCGTAGGTGCTGCACAGCAGACCGAGGACCATACCGACAAGCAGGCCGATGATCAGCTTTGCGGGGAGACTCTTGAGAATTTTCATGTTCTTCCTCCTAAAATTATTCTCCTTTTCACGTTGGCGCAGGGTTATTTATCAGGAACCGGTACAGTCCGTAACGGGCTGATCGGTCATGATACGGATGATCTCACGGTCGGTCTCGCGCATACCAAGGCGGCCCAGACGGCCCACATTGCGGATGGTGGCCTCCACGCCCTTGGTGACGATACCCTCACCGTCACGGAACTGCTGGCCGCAGCGGTACATATGATAACCCAGCAGACCGCAGTCCACCGCAGCGGCAATCTTGGCGGCGCAGGAGGGCTTGGCTCCGTCGCATACCATGCCGGACACGGTGACCAGAGAGTTGACCAGCGTGTGGGTGACCTCGGCCACGCCGCCGCCGTTGAGCCAGGCGATGGCGGCACCGGCACCGCAGCCGGCACTCACTGCGCCGCAGTAGGCGCTCAGTCGGCCGATGCCGGTTTTCATGTGGATGGTAAGCAGGTCGCTGAGGGTGACGGCACGCAGCAGGGTGTCGTTGTCCACACCCAGCTCCCGGGCAAACTCGATGACGGGAACAGAGGCAGTGATGCCCTGATTGCCGCTGCCGGACACAATAATGACGGGCAGCTCACAGCCGCTCATACGGGCATCGGAGCCGGCAGCAGCCATGTAACGGGCGCGGCTCTCCACGCTGGTGCCGTAGGTGTCGAGTAGCACCTTGCCCACGTTGGCGCCCCAGTCGTTGGTCATACCCTCCTGAGCAATGGCGTAGTTGTAGTCCACCTGACGCTGGACCAGTGCCCGCACATCGTCCACATTCATGGTCTGGACAAAGTCCAGAATGCTCTCTACATTCATGCAGCTGCGGTCGGTCAGACCTTCGGGGTTTTCCTGAGAGAGTACGGCGCCGGACTCCAGCAGAACATCATCGTTGCGCTGAATGTGGATGATGTTGGTGTGGTAGTCGGCGATGCGCAGCTTGACCGTATCGGGGCCGGCAGTAAGGTGGAGGATAATGTCAAAGACCACATCCCCCTCGGCGGGCACCACGGTGATGGGGCAGCGGGCCATAAATGCCTTGATCTCGGCCTTTTGCTCCTCGGTCACGCTGGCAATGACCTCCAGAATTTTGGAGGCCTGACCGGCTACGATGCCGGCGGCGGCAGCGGCCTCAATGCCCTTAAGCCCGCCGGTGTTGGGGACGACAACGCTTTTGACATTTTTGATAATGTTGCCGCTGGCCTCTACCAGTACCTTGTCGGGCAGGCGGCCCAGGATCTCACGGGCCTTGGCGGCACCGTAGGCGATGGCGATGGGCTCGGTGCAGCCCATGGCGGGCAGCAGCTCCTCCTGAAGGATCTGGAGATAGTTTTGGTAATGGGGATCGGTTCGGTTCATAGAATCCCTCCCACTCATACGATATTCACCTACAGTATACTAAAGAACGGGGCGCATTGCAACTTTTTTTGTACATTTATACAGAAAAAAGCGGACGCAGTACAACTGCGTCTGCTTTTGTGCGGAATAAGATCAGATGCGAGCCACGCCGGTCTTGCGGGCAGCCTCGGCAACAGCCTTGGCCACAGCGGGACCCACGCGGGGATCGAAAGCCTTGGGGATGATGTAGTCGGCGTTGAGCTCCTCGTCGGAGATCAGCTCGGCCAGAGCGGTGGCGGCGGCCATCTTCATCTCCTCGTTGATGTCGCTGGCGCGCACATCGAAGGTACCACGGAACACACCGGGGAAGGCCAGCACGTTGTTGACCTGATTGGGGAAGTCGCTGCGGCCGGTAGCGATAACAGCGGCACCGCCGGCCTTGGCGTCGTCGGGGAAGATCTCGGGGGTGGGGTTGGCGCAGGCAAAGACGATGGCGTCCTTATTCATGGTCTTGACCATCTCGGTGGTGACGGTACCGGGAGCGGACACGCCGATGAACACATCGGCGCCCACCAGAGCGTCGGCCAGAGTACCGGCCTTCTTCTCCAGATTGGTGACCTGAGCCATCTCTTCCTTGATCCAGTTGAGACCGTCGCGGCCGGCATAGATAGCGCCCTTGCGGTCGCACATGGTGACGTGCTTAAAGCCGGCGGAGAGCAGGAGCTTGACGATGGAGATGGCGGCGGCGCCGGCGCCGGAGGTGACGATCTTCACGTCCTCCTTCTTCTTGCCCACCACCTTCAGCG
>JAZOBP010000010.1:0-13024 GCA_045596065.1 Lawsonibacter sp.
GGTGCAGGATCTGGGCGTGCTGCGTATGGTGCGTCAGGTGGCACCCGAACTGCCCGTCCACGCCTCTACCCAGATGTCCGTGCACTCGCTGGACGGCGTCAAGCTGTGTGCCGATATGGGTATCAGCCGTGTGGTGCTGGCCCGTGAGCTGGGCTGGCGTGAGGTCGAACACATCTGTCTGCACTCCCCGGTGGAGATCGAGGTGTTCGGCCACGGCGCTTTGTGTATGTGTTATTCCGGCCAGTGCTTTTTCTCCAGTGTCATCGGCGGCCGCAGCGGCAACCGGGGTCTGTGTGCCCAGCCCTGCCGCATGAAGTACGGCTGGAACGGCAAGGCAGATGAATATCCCCTGTCCCTAAAGGATATGTCTCTGGCCGGCCATCTGGAGCAGCTTCGCAAGATGGGCGTGGCCTGTGTCAAGCTGGAGGGCCGCATGAAGCGGCCGGAGTACGTGGCTATTGTTACCGGCGTCTACTCCCGTGCCATCCGTGAGGGCCGTGAGCCCACGGCGCAGGAGCTGGAGATGCTGCGGCAGGCCTTTTCCCGGGACGGGTTTACCGATGGGTACTTTACCGGACGCAAGGGCGAGAAGATGTTCGGCATCCGAAAGGAAGAGGAGGAGCCCAAGGAGCTCTTTGCTCAGGCCCGGGCAGGCTACGAAAGCGGCGAGAACCGCAAGGAGCCTGTGCGTATGTTTGCCATGGTGCGTGCCGGCCAGCCCGCTCAGGTGGGCGTGGAGGATGCCCAGGGCCGCCGTGCCGCCACAGCCGGACCGGTGCCCGAGCCGGCCATTAACGTGCCCCTGACCGCCGAAAAGGTGGAAAGTCAGCTCTCCCGTACCGGCGGCACACCCTTTGTATGCGAAAAGGTCAAGGCCTATGTGGAGCCCGGCCTGTCTCTGCCCCTGTCTGCACTCAATGCCATGCGCCGGGAGGTGCTGGAGGAGCTGTGCGACCAGCGCATGGTGCTCCAGAGCCGCCCGAAGGGCGAGTTTAAGCCCGGCGTGCGCTATGAAAACAGTCGTCAGAAGCCGAAGATCAACGTCAGCGTCCGCACGGCCGATCAGGTCAGTGCTGAGCTGCTGCAGCTGAAGCCCGACACCCTCTACATTCCCTGTGATGAGGCTGCCGCCCACCCCGAATGTGTGAAGGCTGCCCAGGCAGAGGGTGTGGAGGTGTGCACCGTACTGCCCCGCATCTTCTGGGATAAGGAGCGGGACGCCGTGGTCAGGGATCTGGAGAAGCTCAAGACCCTCGGTGTGGAGGAGGCTCTGGTGGCCACCCCCGGCGCCATCTGGCTGGCCCGGGAGCTGGGTTTTGTGCTGCGGGCCGACTACGGTCTGGGCGTGTTCAACAGCCAGACCTTTAAGGAGCTCAAGCGTATGGGCTTTGAGTCCGCAACCGCTTCCTTCGAGCTGAATCTGGCCCAGATCCGGGATCTGTCCAAGGCCATTGATACCGAGATGATCGCCTACGGGCGTCTGCCCCTGATGATCACCGAAAACTGCATCATCCACAACCACAGCGGCCAGCACACCTGCGGCAATGTCAACCTGCTCACCGACCGCAAGGGAGAGCGATTCCCTGTGGTCAAGGCCTACGGCTGCCGCAACGAGATCCTCAACGCCAAAAAGCTCTTTTTGGCGGATAAGCAGGCCGACTGGGCCAAGCTGGGCCTGTGGGCCGTGCGGCTGCAGTTTACCACCGAGAACTCCGTGGAGTGCGTCAATATTATGGAGCGCTATCTGGGTCAGGGGCGTACCGAGCCCAACGAGATCACCCGTGGCCTGTACTACCGTGCCGTGGAGTGAGCCCGGCCCGGTCTCGACAGGCTTTTTGCCCCGAATGTGAAACAATAGAACGAAAGGCGGTATCGCCCTATGGAACTGAAGATAAAAGCCCTCTCCCCCAAGATCGGCACCGAGATCCCGGCCCCCTTTTACGCCAGCGCCGGGGCTGCGGCCATGGATCTGCACGCCTGTGTGGATGAGGCGGTGGTCATCCCTGCCGGTCAGCGCCGGGTGATCCCCACGGGCCTTGCCATTGCCCTGCCCTCGGCGGACTATGTGGCGCTGGTCTTTGCCCGCAGCGGACTGGGCATCAAGCACGGCATTGCCCCGGCCAACTGTGTGGGTGTCATTGACAGCGACTACCGTGGAGAGATCATGGTGGGGCTGCACAACGCCGGTGACAGCGACTATACCATCCAGCCCGCCGACCGCATCGCTCAGCTGATGATCACCCCTGTTGTTCAGGCCCGGATCACCATGGTGGAGCAGCTGGACGACACCCAGCGGGGTGCCGGCGGTTTTGGCTCTACGGGCAAGTAAGCTTATCAAAAAGGAGATGCCGCTATGTGGCCCTTTGGAAAGAAAAAGAAAGCCGAACAGGAGCAGCAGGACACCCATCAGCAGCGGGTGCAGGAGTTTGCTGCTCAGTTTGAGTCAGAGGAGCTCGACCTTGTGGCGGTGACCGGCCCTGAGGGGCTGAAAACCGACCGGCAGGAGGGCGACGAGCTGCTTACCGTCACCATCCCTCTTACCGCGTGGATGGACGAGTACGACTCGGTGGTACATCAGACCCCGGCCCTGCTGACCACGCTGGCGGATGAGCGTCTGCGGGACTATCTGCGCAGTCGGGTGTATGCGGACTTTATCATCAAGGTCAGGGCCCGTCCCGGCAAGGACGGTCAGACCTTCCAGCTCATCGGTCTGCCGGAGCCGGGCTTCGATGCGGAGCTCAAGGCCATTCTGGATAAGCAGGTGACTCCGGTTACCCGGACGGTGGAGGGCGTGGGCGAGCTTGCCCTCAATCGGCGCATAGGCTTTATGCAGGCGGAGGTACCCTGGCTGGAGACAAAGATCCAGCTGACGCTGGAGGCGCAGCCGGAGACCTGCGAGGCCTTGTTTGACCCGGCTGCCCGGCTGCTGGCCTGCAGTGCCCAATGGGACGGGCAGGCCAGGGAGCTGACCGCCCGGACGCTGCTGGAGCAGGTCAATGCCCAACTGGAAGAAAACGGCGAGGAGCCGGTGGACGAGGCGGTCCTTCGGGCGGCGATGGAGCCGGAGGCCCTTCAGCTGTCCGAGGCCGGTGTGAGCCTGTGGTTTGGCTGCGAGCTGCTGTACGGCCAGAGCATCTGTGTCACAGGCGATGTGGAGCAGGGCCCCGTCCGTACCGAGATCGAGGAATAAGCCGTTAAAGGAGGGGTCGCCGTGTCGGTGATCTTGGCCTCCCAGTCCCCCCGGCGGCAGGAACTGCTGCGTCGCATGGGACTGGAGGAGTTTGAAATTCGGCCCGCGCAGGGTGAGGAGATCGTCCCGCCCGGGCTGACCGTGGCCCAACAGGTGGAGGAGCTGTCCCGGCAGAAGGCCCGTGAGGTGGCCGCCGGTGCCGGCCCCGGAGACATCATCATTGCCGCCGATACCGTGGTGGCGGTGGACGACCGGGTGCTGGGCAAGCCCCAAAGTGAGCAGCAGGCGGTGGAGATGCTGACCCGTCTGTCCGGACGCAGCCACAAGGTGTATACGGGCATCACCGTATGCCGGGATGGTGTAGAGCGCACGCAGCACGAGTGCACGCAGGTGGTGTTCCGCACTCTGACCGCCCAAGAGATCCGGGCCTATGTACAGACCCGTGAGCCCATGGACAAAGCGGGAGCGTACGGGATCCAGGGCCGGGGCTGCGTTCTGGTGGAGGGCATTCAGGGAGACTATTATAATGTAATGGGCCTGCCTGTGTGCCGACTGGCTCTTATGCTGCGTGAATTTGGCGTGGAAGTGATCAAGTGAGAAAGTTTTTACGCAACAACGGGGCACTGCTGCTTATCATAGCGGTGCTGCTGTCGGTGGTGCTCGGCCTGTGCAGCCGATTTTTCGGCATTGACCCGCTGGGCAGCGTTATCCATACCCTTGCCACCCCCGTGCGCAGCGGTATCAATGCGGTTTTGAACGGGGCGGAGGGCATTTACAACTACATTTTCAACTACCAGCAGATGGAGGATGAGCTTACTCAGCTGCGCCGCCGTGTGGCCCAGATGGAGGATGAGCTGCGTCAGGGTCAGGAGGCTGCCCGGGAGAACGAGCAGCTGCGTCAGCTGCTGCAGCTGCGGGAAAAGCGCCGTGACTTTGTCTTTGAGTCTGCCCGGGTCACCGCCCGGGGGGCACAGGGCTGGGACTCCACTTTGACCATTTCCAAGGGCTCCTCCGGCGGTGTGTCCGTCAATGACTGTGTCATTACCGAGACAGGCGTTTTGGTAGGCGTAGTCAGTCAGGTGGGGGCAAACTGGGCCACGGTGGACACCGTGCTCAGCCCCAACATCGAGATGGGCGGTCAGGTCACACGGGCCAATGCCTCGGGCATCCTGTCCGGTGAGCTGGGCCTGATGCAGGACGGCCTGCTCAAGCTGGGCTATCTGCCTCTGGACTGCGGTCTTATGACCGGGGACGAGGTGCTTACCTCCGGCCGGGGCGAGGTCTATCCCTCCGGCCTTGTGGTGGGCACGGTGGAATCGGTATCCCCCGACCACTCCGGCATGGCAAGTCAGGCTCTTGTGCGGCCCAGCGTCCAGCTTGATAAGCTGGTGGAAGTGTTTGTCATCAAAGAATTTGACATCGTAGACTGATCCGGGCCCCTGTCCGGGGAAAGGAGACCGCCGCCGTGACGAGACGGGACTGGCTCAACAAATGGCTCCATTACCTGCTGGCTCTGCTGCCGGTATGGTGGCTGGATGCCTATATCCTGCCCCGGTTTCCGGTGTTTGGGGTCTCAGCTCTGCTGCTGCCCGTGGCGGTGACGGCGGTGGGCGTGCTGGAGGGCGTGGCCGGTGGGGCCGGCTTTGGCTTTGGCGTGGGCCTGCTGTGGGCCACGGCCTATGCCGGCGGTCAGGGAGAGCGTGTGCTGCTGCTGACGCTGGTGGGGATGTTCACCGGGGCTCTGGCCCAGTATGCACTGGCCCGTACCCTTGTGGGCTGCGTGGTGTGTTCCGCCTGCGCCCTTGGGGCTTTGCAGCTGCTGAACATGCTGCAGGAGCTTTTTTTCCTGCGGGCGGGGCTGTGGGACCTGCTGTGCATTGCCCTGCCGCAGCTGATCTGGACGCTGGTGTGGACGCCGGTGGTCTACGGGATATTTTATCGGGTTTACGACCGTGTGGGCGGCGACCGACTGGTGTGACCCACAGGCAGATCCATAAGGAGGTGTGGAGATGGACAGCCGGCAATTTCATGTGCGTGCATGGACGGTGGTCTGTGTGATGCTGGCGCTTCTTCTGGCCCTGTTTGCCGCTTTGTACCGCACCCAGATCGTCAACGGCGCCTATTACGCCGAGCAGTCCCGGCATAAGATCTCCAACATCGAGACGGTGGAGGCCGGCCGCGGCAGCATTACCGACACCAACGGCCGTGTACTGGTGAGCAACGGCATCAGCTATCAGGTGATGCTGGACACCTCCCGTATGGGAGATGCGGAAAACCGCAACCGTATCCTGACGGAGCTGATTCAGGTGTGCATGGACAGCCATACCACATGGTCGGACAATCTGCCCGTGACGGCTGCACCTCCCTTTGAATATACAACAAAGGACATCTTTACCTATAGAGCCACCGATTCCGACGGAAAAAGTGTTCTTGCCACCACCCGCCTGTATAAGCTGGGTGTGGCTATGAAATGGATCAACACCGGCGGCCCGGCCCAGCTGCCCACGGCGCAGGAGCTACTGGATAAGATGAGCAGCAGCTTTGGCCTGGAGCTGAAGGATGCTCAGCTGTCCCGTGCGGTGCTGGGTGTGCTCTATGAGCTGTTTTTGCGCTCCAAGGACATATATCGTACCCCCTATATCTTTGCCAGGGACGTGGACATTGACTTTATTTCCCGGGTAAAGGAGCGGGGACTTGCCGGGGTGACCATTCAACCGGTGAGTGTGCGCCAGTACAATACGGACTTTGCCGCCCATCTGCTGGGCAGGACCGGCCTCATGGATGCCGACGAGTGGAAATACTACAAAACGGTGGATCTGGACGAGGACGGTACGGCAGACTATCAAATGGACGACAGCGTGGGCAAGGAGGGCCTTGAAAAGGTCTTTGAGGCTCAGCTGCGCGGTACCGCCGGGGTGCGAAGCGTGGAGCTGAACACCAACGGCAAGGTGGTCAGTCAGGAGTGGATCAAGGAGCCGGTGGCCGGGGGCAACGTGGTGCTCACCATCGACATCGGCCTGCAGCAGGCGGTGGAGGACTCCCTTGCCAAGCGTATCCCCAACCTGTCCGGCCGCAACACCGAGGGTGCGGCGGCGGTGGTCGTGGACGTGACCAACGGCGGCCTGCTGGCAAGTGCCTCCTACCCCACCTACTCTCTGGCCAGCTATTCCGCCGACTACAACCAAAACGCACAGGATCCCCTCAAGCCCCTGTATAACCGTGCTCTGCTGGGCACCTACGCGCCCGGCTCCACCTTTAAGCCGGTGACGGGCATTGCCGGTCTGGAGGAGGGCATCATTACCCCGTCCACCAAGATTTTGGACACCGGCGTATATCGCTATTACAACGATAACGGCCCCCGCTGCTGGATATACAATCAGGGCGGCGGCACCCACGGTCAGCAGACGGTGGCACAGGCCATTACCAACTCCTGCAACATCTTCTTCTACGATGTGGGCCGGCGTCTGGGCATTGAGACCCTGCAGGAATATGCCGGCCTGTTCGGTCTGGGCCAAAAGACCGGGCTGGAGCTTTACGAGAGCACCGGCGTCATGGCCGGGCCGGAATATACCCAGTCCATGGGCGGTACATGGTATCCGGGCAACACCCTGTCCGTGGCCATCGGGCAGGAGAGCAGCCAGTTTACGCCCATCCAGCTGGCCAACTACACCGCCACTCTGGTCAACGGCGGTACCCGTTACCGCACCCACCTGCTCAAGGAGGTGCGCTCGGCGGACAACAGCCGGGTGCTGCAGCGCTATGAGCCTGAGGTGCTGGGGACGCTGGATCTGAAAGAGCGCAATCTCAACGCCGTCAAGGCAGGTATGCTGGCCCTGACGCAGGAGGGCTCTCTGGCCCGGTATTTTCAGGATCTGGACGTGAAGGTGGGTGCCAAGACCGGCTCGGCGCAGGTCAGTGCCACCTCACGGGAGTCCAACGCCGTGCTCATCTGTTTTGCTCCTTTTGATAAACCGGAGATCGCCGTGGCCATCGTGGCCGAAAAGGGCGGTACCGGCTCGGAGCTGGGTGCGGTGGCAGCGGACATTTTCCGTTACTATTTTCAGGAGCAAAACACCGTAGAGCGTATTTTGGCAGAAAATGCTCTGGTACGCTGAGTCGGTTGGTGCTATAATGACAGCTGCGGCGCAAAGCCGCCTGGGTAACAAATAAGGAGAGATCAACTATGGCAGAAAATTGCACACACGATTGTTCCACCTGCAGCGCCAGCTGCGGTGAGCGCACCGAGCCTCAGGACCTGCGGGCCCCGGCCAACCCCAATTCCAACGTAAAAAAGGTCATTGCCGTGGTCAGCGGCAAGGGCGGCGTGGGCAAAAGCACCGTCACCGCCAGTCTCGCTGTGTCCATGGCCCGCCGTGGGAAAACGGTGGGCATTCTGGATGCGGACATCACCGGCCCCTCCATCCCCAAGGCCTTTGGCCTTCACGGCCACCTCAGCGGCGACGAGGCCGGTATGCGGCCTGCCCGTACCCGCACGGACATTCAGGTGGTCTCCGTTAACCTGCTTACCAAAAATGAGACCGATCCCGTCATCTGGCGCGGCCCGGTCATTGCCGGTCTGGTCACGCAGTTCTGGAGCGACACCGCATGGGGCGAAGTGGACTATATGTTTGTGGACATGCCTCCCGGTACCGGCGATGTGCCTCTGACGGTATTCCAGTCCCTGCCTGTGGACGGCATCATCGTGGTCACCTCCCCTCAGGAGCTGGTGGGCATGATCGTGACCAAGGCTGTGAACATGGCCCGTATGATGAACATCCCCATTCTGGGTCTTGTGGAAAACTACAGCTACTTCCAGTGTCCCGACTGCGGCAAGCAGCACGCCATTTTCGGCGAGAGCAATCTGGACCAGACGGCCATGGAGCTGGGTCTGCCCGTTCTGGCTCGTCTGCCCATCGACTCCAAGCTGGCCCATGCCTGCGACCACGGCCAGATCGAGACCGTCATCACCAACTACATGGAGACGGTGGCCGAGCAGCTGGACAAGGAGTAATTCACCCATAGGGAGGATCGTATATGATGGGCAAAATCAGGCGGCACCTGGCCCGGTTTGATCTGCTGGCCCGGTACCCTATGGAGGAGTTTGGCTACTCCAGGGCGTGGCTGCTGTGGGACTACGCCTGGGCGTGGGTGTTCCACCGCTGCACCCTCATGGACTACTTTCTCTATCATTTCTATCACCTGAGCCGCAAGGGACGCAAGGAATACGTCTGCCTGTGGGAGGCTCGGGACTACCACCGCATGAATCCCAAAAGCGTCTTTGAGGCGCTGGAGGAAAAGGACCGGTTTTTGGACCGCTTTGACGCCTTTGTCCACCGGGACTGGGTGGGGCGCAACTTCCGCTCCAGCCGGGAGGAGTTCCGCACCTTCTGCCGAAAGCACGACCGCTGCATCCTCAAGCGCCGCACGGACTACGGCGGCCACGGGGCGGAGCTTGCCACCCTGTCTGAGGACACGGCAGACGCTCTCTACGACCGTATGGTGGCTGAGGACCTCATTGCTGAGGAGCTGGTGACCCAGTGCGACGAGATGGCCGCCCTGCATCCCCACTCGGTAAATACCGTGCGTGTGCTTACCGTGGGCGAGAAGATCTTTGGCGCCACCATGCGTCAGGGCTCCGGCGGCAGCTTTGTGGACAACGGCTCTGCCGGCGGCTTTTTCTCCCCGGTGGATGTGGACACGGGCATCGTAGCCGTGTCCGGTGTGGATAAGGACGCCCGTCAGGTGCTGGTCAACCCCACCACCGGCGTGACCATCCCCGGCTTCCGTGTCCCCATGTGGGCCGAGACCCGTCAGCTTTTGGCCGAGGCGGTCAAGCTTATCCCCGATGCGGTGCTGGTGGGCTGGGACGTGGCCTATACCCCCGACGGCCCCATCCTCATTGAGGGCAACGCCTATCCCGGCATCTTCATCCATCAGGGCAACTACCGTGGCCTGGCCCGGGAGCTGAAACAGGCGGTGAAGGAAGCACGGGGCAAATAACCTTATATATAAAGGAGGGACAACGATGCACATTGCCGGCCTGCAAAAGCTGACGCTGCTGGACTACCCCGGTCACACCGCCTGTACGGTGTTTACCGCCGGGTGCAATCTGCGCTGTCCCTTCTGCCATAACAGCGAGCTGGTGCTGCCCCAGCGCCGCCCGCCCCGCATGGACGAGGAGGAGTTTTTCTCCTTTTTGAAAAAGCGTCAGGGTATTCTGGACGGGGTGTGTATCACCGGCGGCGAGCCCCTGCTGCAAAAGGACATTGCGGACTTCATGCAGCGTATCAAGCAGCTGGGCTTTGCTGTCAAGCTGGACACCAACGGCTGCTTCCCCCATGTGCTGCGCACTTTAGTGGAGCGGGGTCTGGTGGACTATGTGGCTATGGACATCAAAAACAGCCGGGAGAGCTACGCCAAGACCGTGGGGCTTGAAAACTTCGACCTTGCCCCGGTGGAGGAGAGCGTGTCCTATTTGCTGTCGGGTGCGGTGGAATTTGAATTCCGCACCACGGTGGTGGATGGGCTGCACAGCGCCCGGGACTTCCACAGCATCGGCCAATGGCTGAGCGGAGTGGAGCGGTACTTTTTGCAGGAATTCAAGGACTCCGGCGATGTGCTCACGGCGGGCCTGTGCCCCCCGAGTCAGGAGCAGCTGGAGCAGTTCCGGCAGATCGCCCGGTGGTATATCCCCAATGCCCGCATCCGAGGGGAAAGCGAAACGTAATAAAAAAGCAGACCGTGGTGTTCCACGGTCTGCTTTTTTGTATGCGGTTGTCAGTCCTGAGGCTCTTCGATGATATCCAGCAGGGCTTCCTTGGGAACCAGCTGGAAGGGACACTTGCCCCGGAAGGGGATCTCGCCGAACAGGGCAGCCACCGTGGCCTCCTGCAGCTCCCTGGTGTAATCGTATGCACAGATAAAGGCCTTGCCCATGCTGGAGAAGTTGTTGTAGTACACATGGGGAGAGCCGTAGGCCACGCCCACGATGCGGTCGTTGCAGCGGGTCTGGAAGAACTGCATAAACCGGTGATGGTGGTGGTTAAAGCCGTTGACGCCGGCCGGACGCTGACCGCGCAGATAGGTGCCCATGAGGATCATGTCGTACTTGTTCCAGTCCTGATCCTTGGACAGCTTCCAAGAGTCCAGCTGCTCGGGATAGGCGTAATCCACCTGAATGCCCCGCTGCTCCAGCAGCTGGCCGGTGTAGCGGATGTCCTCGTTGAACTCCTCCCAGTAGGCCACGGGTGCCATCAGTACCCTTTTAATCTTGTCGGCCTGCAGGGGCAGACGGTCTTCACCGCGCACCAGCGTGACGGCCTTTTGCGCTAGCTTGCGCTCAATCTCACGGGTCTGTGCCGTCAGCTCGGGGGTGATCTCGATGTCCAGACCGAAGTCGTCACGGAACATGCCCATTTTTTCTTTCATGTCCAGCACACGCCGGCAGGCGTCGTCAATGCGGGACTCGGGAATGCGGCCGTCCAGAACAGCCTGCTCCACCACGTCAATGTAGTTGTCGGTGGCCTGTTCGGTAGGGCCGAGGATCATGTCGTTGCCCGCCAGCAGCAGCTCCACATACAGGTCGTTCTCGGGCATCAGGGTGGCCAAGGCGGCCATGCCGATGGCGTCGGTGATCACTACGCCCTTGTAGCCCAGTTCTCCCTTTAAAAGACCGGTTATGATCTTGTGAGAGAGGGTGGTGGGGATAAAGTTGCCATCGGACATGCGTCGGTCGTCCACGCAGGGCAGTCCCTGATGGCCGGGCATAATGCCCCAGGGCTCGGCACGTTTGAACAGCTCACGATAGATATAGCCATTGGTCTTGTCCCACCACGCCCTGCTCTGGCGGTTGACGGCGGGGGCTACGTGGCTGTCCCGGTACTCAATGTTGTCCTTGCCGGGAAAGTGCTTGACGGTGACGGCGACACCCTCGGACTGTGTGCCCCGCACACAGGCAACGGAGTAACGGATCAGCCGCTCAATGTCGTCGGAATAGCTTCGACCGCCAATGCCGGTGGAGCACATTTTATCCGTATCCACATTGGGAGACCACTTCCACTGCACGCCGCTGGCCCGCATCTCCCGGGCGATGGCGGCGGCCTGCTCATAAATCAGCTCCTCGTCATCGGTGGCAGCCACGGCCATCTGGCCCATGTTGTGGGACAGCTCCGGAAAAACGGAGGAAAAGCCGCTTTCGGTGTTGCCCGCCATGAGGATGGGCACCCTGGTGGCCGCCATGAGCCGCTTGGCGGTCTCCCGGTACGCCTTGCCGGTGGCCTTACCCGACTTGTCGGTGCCCTCGCTCATGTTTTCGTTGTCGTTGAGCTGGTTGCCCATGGCCCACATACAGCCGTAGGGGTATTTTTTAAGGTGCTCGACCAGATCGGGGACCCTGGCCATCAGGTTTTCACGGACACAGACGGTCTGGCCGATTTTCTCTCTCAGGGTCAGCTCGCTCAGCTGCGGACGTTTCATGGTAAGCCCTCCTTGCGCCTTTTTGCGGCACAAATATTTTGTTCATTCATTATAGCACAGTGTTCGGGGGAAACCTATAGTATCGGTGGTTGTTTTTGAGATGCTATCATGCGAAGCCGCACGTTGCGCAGGCCCGGTGTGACCGGCGCAGAGGCTCTTTTTACCCGGTCATTGTGTCCTCTGCCTTGAGGCTCTAAGGGGGCAGCGATTTTAAGGGGGTTATCCACAATATCTTGTGTCTGTGTTGAAAAATTTTTTCAAGATAATGGGTTTTGGTTATTGACACGTACACACAAGATATGGTATAGTGGCAAGGCAACACCACCAACATCGTTGGTTTTAACCTGTTTTGTAAAGAGAGAAAGGAGCGCACAATATGTATATGGTAACCAAGCGCGACGGCGCCAAGGCTGCCTTCGACGTAGCAAAGATCAGCGCCGCCATCACCAAGGCCTTCGAGGCTCTGGAAAAGCAGTATCATCCCACCGTCATCGACATGCTGGCCCTGCGTGTTACCGCCGAGTTCGAGCCCAAGATCCAGGACGGCCTGATCGCAGTGGAGGACATTCAGGACTGTGTGGAAAAGGTTCTGTCCGAGGCCGGCTATGCCGACGTGGCCAAGGCCTACATCCTGTACCGCAAGCAGCGTGAGAAGGTGCGCAACCTCAACTCCACCATGCTGGACTACCGTGATCTGGTGGACAATTACCTGCAGATCAACGACTGGCGCGTGAAGGAGAACTCCACCGTCACCTACTCCGTGGGCGGTCTGATCCTGTCCAACTCCGGTGCCATCACCGCCAACTACTGGCTCAGCGAGATCTACGACCATGAGATCGCCGAGGCTCACCGCCGTGCGGACATCCACATCCATGACCTGTCCATGCTCACCGGCTACTGCGCCGGCTGGTCTCTCAAGCAGCTGATTCAGGAGGGTCTGGGCGGTATCCCCGGCAAGATCACCTCCTCTCCTGCCAGCCACCTGTCCACCCTGTGCAACCAGATGGTCAACTTCCTGGGTATCATGCAGAACGAGTGGGCCGGTGCTCAGGCATTCTCCTCCTTTGATACTTACCTGGCTCCCTTCGTCAAGGCGGACAACCTGTCCCAGAAGGAAGTCAAGCAGTGCATCCAGTCCTTTATCTACGGTGTGAACACCCCCTCCCGTTGGGGTACTCAGGCTCCCTTCTCCAACATCACTCTTGACTGGGTGGTTCCCGCTGACCTTGCAGAAATGAACTGTATCGTAGGCGGAAAGGAGATGCCTTATAAGTATAAGGACTGTAAGAAGGAAATGGATATGATCAACCGTGCATTCCTCGAAATAATGATCGAGGGTGATGCTCACGGCAGAGGCTT
>JAZOBP010000011.1:0-2540 GCA_045596065.1 Lawsonibacter sp.
CACCAGCCCGAGACGGAGGGCCGACGCCCCCTGTCAGGGGGAGATGTCCCACAGGGACAGAGGGGGTAGGGATCCGGGCGTCGTGAGCAGGCGAGGCGTGACAGGCAGAAGCGTCCGAGCCGTCGTGAACAGACCTTGACGAGAAATACAAAACAACTGAGGTGTTTTTATGGCGACCACCTACAACAACTTATATCTGGATACCCGCAACCGCCTGCGCAAGGCCGGGGTCATTGACGCCCAGACCGAGGCCCGTGAGCTGGTGTGCTACGCTGCGGACAAGACACGGGAGCAGCTGATCCGGGATATGTCCCTGTACGCCTCCGGTGATATGGAACGCCGGGTGGAGGAGCTGGTCCAACGCCGTCTGCAGGGCGAGCCTGTGGCCTATATCGTGGGCGAGTGGGAGTTTTACGGTCTGCCTCTGGACGTGTCCAGAGAGGTGCTGGTGCCCCGTGTGGATACCGAGATCCTGGCGGAGCGAGCCATCGAAAAGGCCCGTGCCGCCGGTGAGGGAGGCCGGGTGCTGGATCTTTGCGCCGGCAGCGGCTGCGTGGGTCTTGCGGTGGCGGCCAATGCTCCGGAATGCCGGGTGGTGCTGGCCGACCTGTCCGAGGGTGCGCTGCGCCTTTGCAAGCAGAACGTGCGCCGCAACAGCCTCAACGCCCGGGTCACCTGCATGAGCGTCAACGCCATGGAGCAGCCATCCCCCATGCTGTGGGACTTTGACGTGATCGCCTGCAACCCCCCCTACATACCCACGGGGGACATTGCCGGTCTGGACATCTCTGTCAAGGAGTTTGAACCCCACATGGCGCTGGACGGCGGCGTGGACGGTCTGGACTTCTACCGCTTCATTACCGCCAAGTGGAAGTCTGCCCTGCGTCTGGGCGGCACCCTTATCTACGAGGTGGGCATCGGTCAGGTCGAGCAGGTGGTGGAGATCATGACGGAGAACGGCTTTGAGAATATCATCGTCACCCCGGATACCCATGGTATTCCAAGAGTTGTAGAGGGGACCATCAACGAATAATAGTCCGCAATAACGGACTTTGTTTCTGCGATAATAAGATCACAAAATATAGAGCCGACCCGGTCGGCCGAAAGGATGATCAAAATGGCAGCGAAAAAACCTATGATCGAAAGTGCGGCTCCCGCCGCCGACAAGAAGAAGGCACTGGAGACCGCCGTTGCGCAGATCGAGCGCACCTTTGGCAAGGGCTCCATCATGCGTCTGGGCGAAAATTCCAACATCGCCGTGGACACCATCCCCACCGGCTCTCTGGCGCTGGATCTGGCGCTGGGTATCGGCGGCCTGCCCAAGGGCCGCATCATCGAGATCTATGGGCCGGAGTCCTCCGGTAAGACCACCCTTGC
The DNA here is from genome assembly GCA_045596065.1 of Lawsonibacter sp. Taxonomy (GTDB): domain Bacteria; phylum Bacillota; class Clostridia; order Oscillospirales; family Oscillospiraceae; genus Lawsonibacter. Next base: position 1,378 of record JAZOBP010000011.1, read on the forward strand.
TCTGCACGTGGTGGCCGAGGCCCAGAAGCGGGGCGGCGATGTGGTGTTTATTGACGCCGAGCACGCTCTGGATCCCACCTATGCCCGTGCTCTGGGCGTTGACATCGACTCCATGCTCATCTGCCAGCCCGACACCGGCGAGCAGGGTCTGGAGATCTGTGAGACGCTGGTGCGCTCCGGCGGTGTGGATGTGGTCGTGGTGGACTCTGTGGCCGCTCTGACCCCCCGCGCCGAGATCGAGGGTGACATGGGCGACAGCCACGTGGGTCTGCTGGCCCGTCTGATGAGTCAGGCGCTGCGTAAGCTGGCCGGCTCCATCGCCAAGACCAACTGTATCGTCATCTTCATCAACCAGCTGCGTGAGTAGGTGGGTGTGATGTACGGCAACCCCGAGGTGACTACCGGCGGCCGTGCGCTGAAGTTCTACTCCTCTGTGCGTATTGTCGTGCGCCGCATCGGGGCCCCCAAGAGCGGCTCGGAGATCATCGGCAACCGCACCCGTGCCAAGATCGTCAAGAACAAGGTGGTGCCTCCCTTCCGTGAGGCGGAGTTTGACATCATGTACGGTGAGGGTATTTCCAAGGTGGGCGAGATGATCGACCTGGGTGTTAAGCTGGATCTGGTGCAGAAGTCCGGCTCCTGGTTTGCCATGGGTGAGATGCGTCTTGGTCAGGGCCGTGACGCCGCCAAGGAGTTCATCAAGGAGAACCCCGACATTGCGCAGGAGCTGGAGGAAAAGATCCGTGCCAATGCCTACAAGCTCATGAGCAAGCAGTCTCAGGCCGCCGCCCGCGCCGCCGGCCGTGCGGTGGATGTGTCTGCCGAGGACTTCGAGGACGATAAGGAAGACTGATCATGCGCATTGAACAGCTTAAGCCCTCCCAGCGGGTCAAGGGCCGCTGGCTGGCGGTGATGGAGGATGGCAGTATCCTGCGGCTCGGCGAGGGCGAGGTCGTTGATTTTGCACTCTACGAGGGTAAGGAGCTGTCGCCGGAGGAGGCGGATGGGCTGACCCAAGCCGCCCGGAAAAGCGGGCTGAAGGAAAAGGCCCTGTCCCTGCTCACCGTCAAGCCCCAGTCCCGACGGGAGCTGGAGCGTAAGCTGGAGCAGTGGGAGGCCAATGAGCAGGAGACCGCCGCCATCTGTGACCGGATGGAGGAGCT
>JAZOBP010000012.1:0-6449 GCA_045596065.1 Lawsonibacter sp.
ACCGCTTGGCCTCCGACTTAGAAAATGACCCGATGACCCTGCCGGAGGGTATCCCGGACAGTATCGGCAAAGCGGGCATACTCCGGACTTGCCAGAGCCTCGGCTGCCCGGTCTGCCATTTCCGCGTCCACGCTGAGCAGCAGCCGGACGCCGTCCTCCATGGAAGCGGCGCAGGTCTGGGACAGCTGCCGGGTCAAAGGATGGGGAAGCTCCGCTTCAATGTAGCCCATGCGGTATTCCTGATCGTTGGTCAGGAAGCTTTGGGCCTCTTCACGGGCCTGTTGACGCAGTAAATTCAGATCCATTGCAAAAGCTCCTTACCAGTTGAGAATGCCCACGCCCTCGCCGGCGATGCGGCAGCGGAATCTGCGTATGCCGTTTTCGGACTCCACACCCAGCAGCTCAAAGCCATCCTGGGTGTCAAAGATAATGGACTGGGGCAGGTTGTACTCGTCCTCGTAGACGGACAGGGTGACCTCGGCGGTGGTGCCGCCGGCGTTGATGACAAACATGGAGCGGTTGCCGGAGGCATCCTCCCAGGCACCGGTGACCACCAGCTTTTCATGATTCCAGATCTGACCGCGGAGGAAGGCCTCACAGTTGAGCATGGGCATGTCGCCCTCGATGGCGGCCGGACGAAGCATCTCGGCCTCGGCAAAAAAGTCCCGGCGGTCCCAGCGGATCTGTGCCATCTTCTTCAGGAAGGGGAACTGGACGGGGTCGTCCACGATCTCCGGGTGGATCCAACCCAGCTGCTGGCCATAGACCAGAGACTGGGCGAACTGGAACCGGCAGTAGTCCACGTCGTCACGCTTGTTCCGGGTAATGACACGGCCAAAGATAGCGGTGCGGCCATTGTAGATGCGGGAGAAGGCGGGCACGCCGTCGCTCCACACCCACGTCCAGGACAAAAAGCCGTCCAGAATGCCCGAGTATACCTCGGAGGTAGACTCGCTGATGATGGCAAAGTCATCGGGGGCGTCGGCACGCAGGGCGGTGATCAGGTCGGCATAGGCCTTCCACCAGAAGTCGCTGTGGCCGGGAACGTGCAGGTGAGTCTCATCGCAGCAGTGCTCAAAGGCGGTGGACACCACGTCCAGATAGATGCCGTCCATACCAAAGTCACGGTGCAGCTGATGCACCACCTGACGCACCTCGTTTTTCCACAAGGTGGTGGACGGGCACATACGGGCAAAGCGCACAGGCTGACCGGTGGGCTCGGTGCTGGCGTAGGAGGTCTTGATGACATTGCCGTTGATGTCCTTGGCGGTGTTGGGCAGAGCCTCGGTCTCAAAGCGATAGTCGCCGCCGCGGCCGTCACACATATCCCAGGAGTAGCCGGCCATGTAGGGGATGACACGGATGTCCGCATCCTTAAGCTGGCGCATGCCCTCCTTCAGATCCTGATGGGTGGGGAAGTAGTGGGGGTTGTCGTTGTTGAAGGGGACCCAGTGCCAGTTGTACAGGTGGTAGCACACGGGTACGCCAATCTCCTCACGGAAGCGCACGGCGGTGCGGTACCAGTCGTCAGGCTCGGCATCGGGGTACTTTTCACGCAGAGTGATGGGGAAGGGGTTGGCGTCGGGGTTTTCGTTGGGCATAAAATGCATGATCCACACGGGCAGCTCACGCAGCCAGTTGGGGCAGTCGCAGCGGCCGCGCAGGGGAGACAGCCAGGTGGCGTGGGCGTGGACGTACTCACGGTAGATGTTAGTGGCGTCGAACCAGTCGCCTCCAAACAGCTGCCAGACCATCTCGCCGGGCAGAGTGAAGCAGTTGCCGGCGTGGCGCTGGTAGGTGGCGGAGCTTTCGGCGCACATCAGGGTGCAGTCGGACTGGGGGGCTCCGGCCAGATAGAGGAACTTGGGGTTGCCGTCCGGGTCATGGACACCCATGTAAAAGCCGTTGAGGCTGTCCTTGGACTGCTCCATGGGCATGGGGTTGTACATGGCGGTATAGGGCATATTGACCTTGACGCCAATGGGATACTTGCCCCGGAAGGTGTGGCTGCGGTTGTTGAACTCGTGGAAGAGCATACCGCTGCCCTGACTGACATAGCCCGTCTCAAAGCCGTGGACCAGACACTGAGGGTAGGAGGCCTTGATCACCGACCAGCGGTCACTGCGGTTGACCACCCGCATCTTCCAGCTGACCCGATGAAGATCGGGGGACAGGAAGGCCTCCGCCATGACGGTGATGCCGTCGGCCTGACCGTTGAGCGGGTCGTTGAGGGTGACACGGATGTAGTGCCCCCGCTGAAGGACAGACACCTTCTCCCATCCGAAGCCGGAGTCGGTCTGGAGGGTGCGCTCACGCTGGGTGTCCCACAGGTCGATGTAGAACAGAGGCCAGGGCTGGCACGGCTGCTCCTCGCCGGCGTACAGGGGGGTGACCCACACGCCGCCGGCCGTCTGAAGCAGGGACAGCTTCAGTCCACCGGCCTCCACGGAAACGGTCTTTTCCGCAAAGGGGACAAAGACGTGCTCACGCAGGGCGGGACGGCGAGTGTCCAGCTGCTCCATGAGGGCAAAGAGATCCTCGGGCTGTTTGGGTTCCTCCAGAATAAACCAGGCGCCCGGGGCATTCTGGCCGGAGAAGTAGCGCAGGTCGTGGTCGAAGTCTGCCAGATTGGTGAAGGTGGAGATAAACTGAGCCTCCACGTGGTAGGTGGGGGTGCCGCCGTACACGGCGAGATAGCCGTTGTCGGCGTGGGCGGCCACAGCCTTTTTGAAGGTGTGAGGGCGGGTCTTCATACGCTCCCAGGCGGCATGGGGGGTGATACGCATGAGCGTCTCGTAGTCGGGTGCCATGGGGTTGGGCTCGGTGGGCATGGCAAAGGTGTGGCAGAAGGGCTTGCCGGCGGCATCATACTCGTAGCCGGTAAAGCTCTTGGGGGTCATATCCTCCCAGGAAACATCCAGCAGCTTGACGTTGCAGTCGCACACACGTACATCACTGCCGTAGTCGCAGGAGACGTAAAAGGCGGCGTTGTCTGCATCAAAGGTAAAGCGGTAGGTGACCAGCAGACCGGGGATGGGGGCATTGAGATCCTCGGGGTCGATGCCGGCGGTGCGTACGGTGACGGTGTTGTCCCTGCACCGGATCTCGGTCTTGCTGTGGAACAGATAGTAGCGCCTGCCGCCCCGGGTGATAAAGTCGTGGATGACCAGCTTGCGCCTGTCACGGGCCAGACCCAGCTCCAGCGCAAGGGTATAGTCCTCCCGGACGGTAAACCGGGCAGAACGTACGGGACTTTGCAGCTCAAATGTCTGAGGGTTCATGGATCAATATACCTCCCATCCAATTACAGCTCTACGCCGCGTTGATACAAAAAGCTTACGGTCTGCTCGTAGGTGGGCACAGCGGCTCTGGCCCCTACGTGGGTGCATTTAAGAGCAGAGACAGCGCTTGCAAACAGGCAGCACTGCTCGTAGGTGAAGTTGCGGGTCAGGGCAAAGGCAAAAGCGCCGTGGAACACATCTCCTGAGCCGTTGGTGTCTACTGCCTCTACGGGGAAGGCGGGGTAGTGGGTAAGCCTGGCGCCGTCATAGAGCACGCCGCCCAGCTTGCCCCGGGTGACCACCACCACCTTGGGGCTGTAGGTGTCGTAGAGAGTCTTGGCGGCCTGACCGGCGTCGGTGCAGCCTGTGTGCTTCAGGGCGAACTCCTCCGAGGGGATGAGAATGTCGGTGAGAGCCAGCAGCCGCTCTACCCCGGGATAGAGGCCGCCGGCATCGTAGAGGACCAGCGTGCCGTTTTCACGGGCGATCCGGGCCCCATCCACGGCGGCGTCCAGATCGTTGCCGTCCACCATGAGGAGCATGGACTGACGGATGGCCTCGCTTTTTGCCTCGTCGAGGACGGTGGGAGGGACGGTGCCCCGATGAAATACGCAGGTGCGGCTGGCGCTGTCGTCGGCAAGCCAGATGCAGGAGCGGAAGGCACCGGTGTTGGCCACAGGGGTCATATGGGCGGTGTCCACACCGTAGTGGGCAAAGTCGTCCATGAGGAATCTGCCGGCGCTGTCGTCACTGCAGTTGCCGATATAGGCGCAGGCAGCCCCCAGCTTGGCTGCCGCCACAAGACCAGTGCCGCACGGGCCGCCGCCGCTTTCGGTGACGGAGTCGGCCTTTTGCTTGGTGTCCTCAGTGGGGAAGGTGTTCAGTCGAAACAGGGTGTCAAATACATTGGCACCGATACCTGTGATCTGTGCCATGTCAGTTGGCCTTTCCGTCGGCACCGGTGAGACGGATCTTGTCGGCGGCCAGCTGCTTTACTGTGGCGATGGCACCTTTCATAAATACGTCCACTGCCAGATGGTGGTTGGGGTCGTTGACGGCGGCCTTGGTGCCGTCGGCAAAGGCGCAGCACACGTCGGTGCCGATGTTCATCTTGCGGATGCCGGCGTTAATGGCGGCCTTGACCTGGTCGTCGGGGATGCCGGAGCCGCCGTGGAGCACCAACGGCACGCCGCAGGCCTTACGGATGGAGGCAATGCGCTCGATGTCCAGCTTGGGGGTCTTCTTGTAGTGACCGTGGGCGTTGCCCACCAGCACGGCAAGGCAGGTCACACCGGTCTTTTCCACAAACTCAGCGGCCTCGCCGGGCTCGGTAAACTCGCCCATAGAGTCGTCGGCGGCGCTGCCCACGTGGCCGATCTCGCCCTCTACACCCACGCCCAGTACGCTGCACATCTCCACGGCGGAGCGGGTGAGCGCGACGTTTTCATCAAAGGACATGGCGGAGCCGTCCTGCATAATGCCGGTAAAGCCCCAGCGCAGGGACTTGTATACCTCGGCGGTGCCGGCGGCGTGATCCAGGTGCAGACATACAGGCACCTTGGCCTTTTGGGCGGCAGCCAGCACCACGGGGGCGATGTAGTAGCCCACCTGCTCATTGACCAGACGGGGATAAAGCTGCATGATGACAGGAGCCTTCAGCTCCTCGGCGGCGTCAATAACACCCATGACTGTCTCAATATTGTAGACATTGAAAGCGGGGATACAGTAGTTGCCCTCTTCGGCCATGGCAATAATTTCCTGTAAAGTGACCAGCATAGTAAAAACTCCTTTAATATCAATTCATGGACATTCCGACAAAATAGTATCATTGGGAATTAAATGCCACAATCCAAAAAACGTAAATAGTTATTCTATTTTTCGGTCGATTGTTTGTGTTTGTAAATATACGACACACGGGCGATAAGAAATTGGAAGCACAGATAACTGCAGGCGAGAAATACGGCATCAGGCGTAGAAATTATAAGAGTGATAAAATATTATATCTTTTTAAAGATACATGATAAAATCCTTTATTCCGCAGTGAATTTCCAGATGATAAGATAATGATGAAGTTGTGTGGTTATTGGTTGGGATACTGCAATAACCATAAAAAACACAGAACAGGAGGTACACAGTGTGAACAAAGTCATCATGATCACCGGCGCCGTTCGCAATACCGGTCTTGCCGTTGCACGGCAGTTTGCCGCCGGGGGATGGAGCGTTGCTCTGACCAGCCGCAGCGCAGACGATGCCCGGGCGGCGGCCGAAAAACTGGAGCGTGAGTTTTCTGTCCGGGCAAGGGGCTACGGCATGGATATGGAATCCGTAGGGTCGATTGCCGACGTATTTGCACAGGTAAAGGCGGATTTTGGACGGCTGGATGCCTTTGTGGCCAACAGTGCCAATCTGGGTATAGGCTGCGGCCTGTTGGGCACAGCGGAGGCGGACTTTGACGCCATTGTGGATGTGAACATCAAGGGCAGCTTTTTCTGCTGCCAGCAGGCAGCGGAGCTTATGAAGGCTGACGGCGGCTCCATCGTGACCATCGGCTCGGTGCAGGGCACCGGGGCGGTGTCGGGCAGAACGGTATACGGCATGACCAAAGCAGCCCTGTCTATGCTGGTGCGCTACATGGCTTATGAGCTGGGTCGTTATAATATCCGGGCAAATAACGTGGTGGCCGGGGCCATCCATTCCACGAGATGGGACGGTCTTTCTCAGCAGGAACTGGATCAAAGACGCAGCCGCTACCCCGCGGGTCGGGAGTCCAAGGAGACTGAGATCGCCGCAGCGGTCTGGTATTTGTGCAGCGAGCAGGCCGCTACCGTCACGGGCACGGACCTGACGGTGGATTCCGGCTTGAGCGCCTGCCTGCTGCCTTACAGCAAATAAAAGAGGAGTGAAGTTATGAAAATCACAGACATCAAGGTTTATATCATGGATGCCTACCGCACCAACTGGACCTTTGTTAAGGTGGAGACCGACGAAGGGCTGTACGGTTGGGGCGAGGCTTCTCTTGGCACCCAGGAAATGGCGTTGAAGGGCTGTGTGGGGGATCTGAAGCGTGTGATCGTGGGAAGAGACCCAATGCAAATTGAAAAAATGCGCTTTGAGGTTTACCGCGACATTTACTGGAAGGGCGGTCCCGTTCTGATGAGCGCCATCAGC
>JAZOBP010000013.1:0-14074 GCA_045596065.1 Lawsonibacter sp.
GATTCATTTTGCTGAGTGCCGGCTGTGCCATCGGCTGCGGCAATGTGTGGAAGTTCCCGTGGATGGCCGGGCAGTACGGCGGCGGCGGCTTCGTGCTGGTCTACGTGCTGTGTCTGCTGCTGCTGGGTCTTCCCGTCATGGTCATGGAGTTTTCTCTGGGCCGTGCCGCACAGGCCTCTCCCGTCAAGATGTATCAAAAGCTGGAGAAGCCCGGTCAGAAGTGGCACGCCCACGGCTATCTGGCTCTGTTCGGAAACGTCTGCCTGATGAGCTTCTACACCGTCGTTTCCGGCTGGATCCTGTACTACTTCTACCGCTTTGTCACCGGTAAGACTGCGGACCTGGGTTTTGTGAAGATGATCTCCGATCCCGGTGTCAATGTCACCTTTATGCTGATCGTAGTTGTCATCGGCTTTGCCGTCCTGTCCTTCAATCTGCAGGGCGGTCTGGAGCGTGTCACCAAGTATATGATGGTAGCACTTCTTGGCCTGATGATCGTGCTGGCCGTGAACAGTGCCACCATGAGCGGTGCCAAGGAAGGCCTCACCTTCTATCTGCTGCCTGACTTCGGCAAGATCACGCCCAATGTCATCGTCGGCGCCATGAATCAGGCGTTCTTCACTTTGAGCCTGGGCATCGGCTCCATGGCCATTTTCGGCAGCTATCTGGATAAAAAGCGTTCTTTGATGGGCGAGTCCGTGAACATCATTATTCTGGACACGTTCGTTGCGATCACGGCAGGCCTCATCATTTTCCCCGCCTGCTTCACCTATGATCTGGAAGTTGGTCAGGGCCCCGGCCTGCTGTTCGACACCATGGCCACCGTTTTCAACAACATGAACAACGGCCGTCTGTGGGGTTCCATCTTCTTCCTGTTCATGGTCTTTGCCTCCATGTCCACTGTTCTGGCTGTGTTCGAGAACATTCTGGCCTGCGTGCGTGAAATGTTCGGTTGGAGCCGTCCCAAGGGCTGCGTGTTCTGCGGCATCGTTATTATCCTTACCTCTATGACCACCGCTTTGGGTTACAGCCTGTGGCCGTTCCAGCCCTTCGCAGAGGGCACCGCCTGGCTGGATCTGTGGGATTTCATCGTTTCCAACAACCTGCTTCCTCTGGGTTCTCTGATCTTTGTCATCTTCTGCTGCAACAAGCGTTACGGCTGGGGCTGGAATAACTTCCTTGCCGAGGCCAATGCCGGCGAGGGCCTGAAGGTCCGAAACTGGATGAAGCCCATCTTCTGCTACATTGTTCCCGTGGCCATCATCATCATCTACGTCATGGGCCTGATCAAATTCTCCTGGAAATAATAAAAACCCCCAAAATACCACAGGCAAAGCCTGTGGTATTTTGCGCTATAAAAGGAAACGTCTTGCTTTTTTATATTTGAAAACTATAATGGAGCATTATATTGCAGAAAAAGGCGGGGGCAACTTGAATCACAAACAGAATCTGCACATCCATACAACTTACGCCGACGGGAACGATACCCCGGAGGCGCTGATCCTCACCGCCCTTGACCGGGGTTTCGAATCCGTCGGCTTTTCCGAGCATTCCTATATGTCCTTTTCTTCCTATCCCCATCAAATGACGGCTGCGAAAACGGAGGATTATAAGGCAGAGATCCGCTCCCTGAAGGCCAAGTACAAGGGCATGATCGACATCTTCTGCGGTCTGGAGTTCGAGTTCTTTTCCGACCTGCCCACAGAGGACTTCGACTATCTGATCGGCTCGGTGCACTACCTTGATCTGGACGGGCAGATTTTGGGCTTTGACAGCGGTCTTGAGCAGACGCTGGCCTATGTCCGTGACAATTTTGGCGGGGACGGGCTGGCCTTTGCAAAAAAATACTTTGAGACGGTGGCGGCCCTGCCCGAACGACGCAAATTTGACATCATCGGACACTTTGACCTGATCACCAAGAACAACACACAGGGCAAGTTTATGGATGTCTCCTCCCCTGCCTATTTGGATATGGGCTTTGAGGCTATCCACGCCCTAAAGGGCAAAATCCCGCTGTTTGAGGTCAACACGGGGGCGATCGCCCGCGGTTACCGCACAGCCCCTTACCCGCAAATGGAATTTTTAAAAGAATTTTGCCGCTGCGGCTTCGGCGTGGTCATCACCTCCGACTGTCACGACAAAAACGCCATCGATTGCTGGTATGATCAGGCCGAGACACTCATCGCACAGGCGGGCTTCCGGAGCAAATGGATCCTCACCGACAGCGGTTTCAAGGAGGTGGCTCTATGAACGCAATCACCGTCATCGTTCTGACCTTTTCCCTGCTTGGTGCTGCGGATTATCTGATCGGCTGCCGATTTGGTATCGGCAAGGAATTTGAACGGGCTTTTTCCCTGTTTTGTCCCATGGCCCTGTCCATGCTGGGCATGCTGGTGATCGCCCCTGCGGTGGGTGTATGGCTGACCCCTGTGTTCGAAGGCTTTTACAACCTTTTCGGCATTGATCCGTCCATTATCCCGGCCTGCCTGTTTGCCAACGACATGGGCGGCATGACTCTTGCCCAAAGCATCTGCAAGGCAAGGGACATCGGCAATTACAACGCCTTTGTTATCTCCTCCATGATGGGCTGTGTGATCTCCTTTACCATCCCGTTTGCTCTTGGTCTGGTGAAGAAAGCCCGGCACAGGGAGCTGTTCTTCGGTCTGCTTTGCGGCATCGTGACCATTCCCGTGGGCAGCTTTGCGGCAGGCCTTATGTGCGGTCTGGACCCTCTGGTACTTCTTTTTGACCTGCTGCCGCTGGTCATCCTTTCTGTTGTGATCGGCGCTGCCCTGTTTTTCTTCCCAAATGCATGCATCAAGTGCTTTTCCGTCTTTGGCCTGCTTATGAGGGCGGCATGCGTGATAGGCCTGATTTGTGCCGTATTTACCTTTCTGACTAAAATCCAGCTCAGTCCGCATTTTGACACCCTTGAAAACGCGGCCTTTGTCTGTGTCAATGCCTGCGTGACCCTTTCGGGTATGCTGCCGGTGATGTTTATCGCCGCAAAGCTGCTGGGCCGGCCCTTAAACCGCATAGGCGCAAAGATGGGCATTAATGGCATTTCCGCCCTTGCCTTTCTGGGCAATCTGGCTACCAACGCTTCCACCTTTGGCATGATGGATCAGATGGACAAAAAGGGCACCGTACTCAACTCGGCCTTTGCGGTGTCCGCCTCCTTTGCTCTCGGCAGTCATCTGGCCTTTACCACGGCCTTTGACTCCGGCTACGTCCTGCCCATGATCGTGGGCAAGCTGATTTCCGGCGTTTGCGCCGTGCTCCTTGCCTTTGTCCTCTATAAAGACATATCGCCCGAGACCGTATAAGCATAAAAAAAGCAGCCCCGATCGGGGCTGCTTTTTTATGTATTAATCTTTCAGCACATCCGCAAACACGAGAATGGCCAGAACGATGCCGATCAGACTGTACAGTTCGACCACGCTGCCCACAATGCCAAGCACGAGAGCAACCAGGAAGCCCACAACGGGGATCCATGCCGTCAGCGAAGTTGCCAGCCACAGCACCAGACCTGCAGCAAAAGCGGCGACGATCCAGACGATGAGGTTGACCACCAGAGAGGAGACGTTTTTCTTCTCAACCTTGAAGGAATAGAACCAGATTTTCTTCAGAATGTCCATGGGGAGACCTCCTTTTCTTTATCTGTCCGTATTATAGCACGGTTTTTTCCTTTGTTCAAGCATCACTTGAACTGCCGGGCCAGATGAGGAAACATAGCCACGCTGCGCCTGAGGATGCCCTGCATATAGGCAATGGCAATTCCGTAATTGGTCATGGGGACATTTTGGTCCTGGGCACATTTCATACGGTAGAGCACCTCCCGGCCGGGCAGCATGCAGCCGCCGCAGTGGAGCACCAGCTTATAAGGGGACAGATCCTCCGGGAAATCATTGCCTGAGGAGGTAACAAAGGTCACGTCCCTGCTCGTGTACTTTTTGAGCATGCGGGGCAGCTTGACCGTACCGATGTCCTCACACTGGCGGTGATGGGTACAGCCCTCGCTGATGAGCACCTTATCCCCATCCTGCAGCGAATCAATGGCCGCCGCTCCCGGTACTGCCGTGTCCAGCAGTCCCTTATAGCGGGCCATGAGGATGGAGAAAGAGGTCAGGGGGATGTCCTCCGGGGTATCGGCCGCCGCCCGGTCAAAGACCTGACTGTCGGTGATGACCATAGCCGGCTTTTTGCCCAGCGCCTGCAGGGTCTGGGCAAGCTCGGTGTCCTGCGCCACCACGGCCATGGCGTGATGGTCCAGAATGTCACGGATGACCTGCTGCTGAGGCAGAATAAGACGGCCCTTTGGTGCCGACTGATCGATGGGAGTCACCAGCACCACCAGATCACCGGGGCTGAGCAGATCGGACACCAGCCGGGGCTCCGCCCCCTCACTCCTTGCAAGGCGGGCAATGGTCTGCTTGAGCTGCTCCATCCCCTCGCCGGTGCGGGCGCTGACACGAAGGCCGTCCGTCCCGGCCGGAGTGAGGTCACACTTGTTGCAGACCACGCAGTGGGGGATGTCCTTGGCCCGGAACAACTCCAGCAGTTCCCGGTCGCAGGGCCGCATACCCACGGCGGCATCGATCACCAGCACCGCTACATCCGTCTTATTGAGGATCTGTCTGGTGCAGCGCACACGCAGCCGACCCAGCTCACCCTCATCATCGTAGCCGGGGGTGTCGATGATGACCACCGGGCCGAGGGGCAGCAGCTCCATGGCCTTTTGCACCGGGTCGGTGGTGGTGCCTTTGGTATCCGAGACAATGCTCAGCTCCTGCCCGGTGACGGCGTTGACTATGCTGGACTTGCCGGCGTTGCGGCAGCCAAAAAAACCGATGTGTATGCGGTTTGCAGAGGGGGTATCGTTGAGGCTCATGGGGGTATCTCCTTTTGTGTATGAGTGGATCAGCGGATCACCAGAGCATTGACGTCCACTTCGTTTTCGATCATGCCGTTGTCCAGCATGAAGCGCATGGTGGACTCCATTGCGGCAATGTCGCTGTCCCGAACGGTCATATCAAAGTCGTAATAGCCGTACATATCCTCCACAGCAGACAGCTCCAGATCCAGATAGTCGGCAGCCTCCTGCAGGGCGGTCTGCTCGTTTTGCTCAAGGAAGTCCAGCACAGCCTGCTGACCCTTGAGGAAGGAATCTACCACGGCCTTATTCTCGTCATAGTACTTCTGGGTGGTGGCACAGCAAATGGTAGCCTCCACCAGCCCCTCACCGTTGGTGACCAGATGAGCGCCGGAGGCCTGCGTATTGTAGGCAGCGGCACCGGCCAGCAGGGCGCAGTCCACACTGCCGCCCATCATGGCGGACATGGCATCAGGGATGGTGGTGTTCATGAAAGACACGTCCTCCAGCGTCATACCGCCGCTGGCCAGATAGGCCACCAAAAGTTCATGGAGGATGGTGCCCTGAGGTCCGGCAACGGTCTTGCCCCGGAGATCTTCGGGCTTGGTAATGGACGGGTCATTGGAGAACAGGCAGAAGGCCTGAGGGGAGCGGCTGTACATGGAAATGACCTTGATGTCGGCGCCATTGGCGGCGGACAGCAGCACAGAGGTAGCCCCCACAGCATACAAAAACTGGATGTCGCCGGAGGCCAATGCCTGAGTCTGGTCGGCACCGGAGGTGATCTCGGAGTAGCTGACACTGTTCACCCCGGCCTGCTTCATGGTCTGGGCGAAAATGGAGTGGTTTTTCTCCACGATGGAGGGTACGTTCAGGGGTGAGGTGACGTAGGTCACGGTGATGTCGGTGCTCCCGTTGCTCTTGCTGCAGCCGGTCAGGGCGGTCAGAGAACAAATCAGGATCAGGGCCAGAAGTGCAGCTGCAATTCTTTTGCTTTTCATTTTAAGTCTCCTTTTTGTTTTTAGATTTGTATTGAAGAAAGAATATCCTCCCGCAGGGCACGGCGTTCCTCCTCGCTGCAGGCGGTGCGCCATGTGCTGCCCAGATCGTATTCTTTTTTCACATGTTTGTCCTCCAGCACCACGATTCGGTCGGCAATGGCCATGGCCTCGTCTATGCTGTGGGTCACGAACAGCACGCCGCAGCGGCTGCTTTGGTGGATATCCAGCAGGGCCTGCTGCATCTTCTCACGGGTGAAGTGATCCAATGCGGCAAAGGGCTCGTCCATGAGGATAAATTCCGGCTCCAGCGCAAGGGCACGGGCAAGTGCGGTGCGCTGACGCATACCGCCGGACAGCTGGCCGGGCAGAGCATCCGCAAAGCCCTCCAGCCCGGTAAGGGCAATCAAGGCCTCAATCTGTCCGGGACGGATGTCCCGTTTTTTCAGACCGAAGGCAATGTTCTGGGCTACGGTGAGCCACGGCATGAGCCGGGGCTCCTGAAAGACGAAGGCCGTGCGGGCTCCCTCCGGCCTTTGGATCCGGCCGGTATAGTCCCGGTCCAGACCGCCCACCAGACGCAGCAGGGTGGTCTTGCCGCAACCGCTGCGGCCCAGAAGCACAGTGATCTGTCGGGCCGGGATGGTCAGCTCCAGATCCCGGAGCACCTCAAGGGGCTTGCCCTCCACAGCAAAGGACTTGCACAGGCTGCGGATGGAAATGGCGTCAGTCATTCTTGATTCCTCCCTTGCAGGTGGCCCGGATGAGCAGAGAAAACAGCCAGTCACTGACACAGCCGATGATGCCGATGAGCAGGATGCCGATAATCACCTTGTCCGAGCGGGACATCTGCTGGGCATAGACGATGGTATAGCCCAGACCGCTGGCGGCGGCGAACATCTCCGCCCCGATCAGGGCCCGCCAGCAGTAGCCAAGGCCGGTACGCAGCCCCACCAAAATGTCCTCCCGGGCATAGGGCAGACAGATCTTCCAAAAAATCTTAAACGGCCTAAAGCCCATGGAGCGCCCCACCTCCATCAGCTTGGCATCACATTCCTGAAAGCCCTTGCTGATGTTCAGGTACATGGGGAACACCGAAGCCAGCACGATGACGATCAGTTTGGAGGTCTCTCCGATGCCGAACCACAGGATCAGCAGGGAAATCAGAGAAATGGGGGGTACATTGCGCATAAAGTTGGACAGATGCCGCATATAGCCGGACTTATCGGGCAGGTAGGCCGACAGTATGCCGCCGGTAAAGGCCAGCACAAAGGACACCGCCACACCGGCCAGCACCCGCCGCAGGCTGACCGCAATAGACGAGAAGATCTCCCCCCTGCGCACCATGGTCACAAAGGTGTCGGCCACCTTCCACGGGGGCGGCAGCAGATAGGTGTTCCAAAGCTCCAGCTTTGCTGCTGCATACCACAGCGCAAGGATCAATACAATCATGTAGTAGGGCTTGAGGACTGCGTGGATACGCTTTGTCATTGTGTCGCCTCCCCCTTCCAGTCTCCCCGGTGAGCAACCACCCGGAAGCCGACCCGTGCCATGGTCTTGGCCAGCTCGTCCACACACCGGGCCGCTTCCTGACCGGAGGAAATCTTATTGTCGTACAGGGCGTACTTGGCCCGCACATCCTCCGGGGATAGGTTGGGCATGACCACGTTGCAGCCGTGGAGCATCCCCTGTACCCGTCCGTCCCCCATAACCGTCCCCAGCGCCGTGGTGGCCGGCAGCAGAACGTGGGGCAGCATCAGCCGGATCATGGCCAGCAGACGCAGGGTCAGCCGGGCACTTCCGGCAGGCTCCGAGCGGTACTGGGTGTCGCAGTGGGGCACAAAGGGCCCGATGCCTACCATGTGGGGCTGCAGTGTCTGGATAAACCGCAGATCCTCCACCAGCATCTCGGCCCTTTGACCGGGCACGCCCACCATAAAGCCGCAGCCCACCTGATAGCCGATGTCCTTAAGGGTATACAGGCAATCCATACGTTCCTGCAAGGACAGGGGTGCCGGGTGCAGAGCCCGGTAGAGGGCTTCGTTTGCCGTCTCGTGACGCAGCAGATATCGATCGGCTCCTGCGTCAAACCACTGCTGATAGGTCTCCCGATCCTGCTCCCCCACCGAAAGGGTAATGGCGCAGTCGGGGTAACCGGTGCGGATGGCCCGGATCAGGTCGGTCATACGCTCCCGTGTAAACCACCCATCCTCGCCCCCCTGAAGTACAAAGGTGCGAAAACCCAGCTCATAGCCCGTCCGGCAGCAATCCAGAATCTCCTCCGGGGTCAGTCGGTAGCGCTGACAGCTGCCGTTGGAGCGGCGGATGCCGCAGTACCGGCAGTCGTTTTTGCAGTAGTTGGTAAACTCGATCAGCCCACGGATATACACCTGATCCCCATAAACGGCCTGACGCACCGCTCTGGCCCGCCGGGCAAGATAGTCCGTCACCTGCTCGTCCTCACAGGTAATGAGGGTCAAAAGCGCCTCGTCCGAAAGATCCCGGTCCCGCTCCAGTTGGTCAACAAGGTGTTTCATTCAGGTCTCCTCGGTATAAACGCAGTTGGAGTAGGCAGCCTTGGCGGTGACCCCCTCCAGCCGGCCCAGCTTGCCGGACAGGGCGGAGATCACGTCCTGAGGCGCCTCCACCGCCACGCTGATAATGCTTACCCCTCGTTTATGGTAAGGGATACCCATGCGGCCGATGATGTACTGGCCGTGCCGGTGCAGGATCTCGTTAAGGGCGGCGGTGGACTGCATATTCTCCACAATGATGCTGATAACGCAAATACGGGTAGACATAGACTCTTACCTCCTGAAAAACAAAAAAGCCGCATCTGTGAAAGATGCAGCAAAACTCACCGTCCGACCGGCGCACAGCATGCGCTCGTCGGACGGGACATACAGATAAATTGCTGATCTTTCATCTCAATACACATTTCGATGTCAGAGCACGCTGATTATACCAAATGCCCCCCTGCAAGTCAAGGCACTGCCGGCATAATGTCCGGGTTATTCCTGCGTAAAAAACAAGTACTTGCGCTGTGTACCGATTGGGGATACAATTGTGCCGTATCAATACATAGGAGGCGTTTATCCATGAAGGATCTGTCTCAGATCAACCCAAACATTTTTCGCCTGACCGTCCCCTACAAGGACATCTTTACCACCGTTTATGTCATCCGGACCGAGCTGGGTGTGCTGCTGTTTGACGCAGCCAGCTACGACGAGGACACCCCCAACTTTATTCTGCCCATGCTGGCCGAGCTGGGCATTGCTCCCCAGGAGCTTCGGTACATTTTCATCTCCCACAACCACACCGACCACGCCGGCGGTCTGGCCGGCCTTCTCCCTCACTGCCCCAACGCCTGCATCGTCTCTCGCAGCCCTGCCCTAAAGGAGAAGTACCCTCAGCGGCAGGTGCTGTGCCCTCAGGCCGGTGACCGGCTTTTGGAGGTGCTGGAGGTCGTGCCCATCCCCGGCCACACGCAGGACTGCGCCGCTCTGCTGGACCACCGCACCCACACTATGATCACCGGTGACTGCCTGCAGCTGTTCGGGATCTTCGGCTCCGGCAACTGGTGCGCCAATATTACCCTGCCCGCCGAGCATTTGCAGGCCATCGAGGCCCTGCGTCATATGGACAATGTGGAGGAGATCCTCACCGCCCACGACTACCACCCCTACGGCTATCACTATGTCGGTAAAAAGGCCATTTCCGACGCTCTGGATGCCTGTGTCGCCCCTCTGGACATGGTCAGGGAGCTGATCCTGACCCACCCGGAGTGGGACGACGAGCAAGTCCGTGAGCAGTTCAACGCTCCGGGCACCCTGCCAAAGCTGGGCGTACGCATGGTCACCGCCCTGCGTCAGATGCTCAACGCCTGATTTAACCCAAAAACACCCGCAGACAGCCAAGGTCTGCGGGTGTGTTTTGATCCATTACATAAAGCGGCAGAGGAGCACGGGCATGAGACAGGCAGGCACCAGATTCATCACACGGATCCTGGTCATGCCCAGCATATTCAGGCTCAGAGCCACAATGAGCAGCGAGCCCACACAGCTCATCTCTGCGATCACCGCTGCACCGCCCAGATAGGGCTCTACAAAGCCAGCGCACAGGGAGATGGCACCCTGATAGACCAGCACCGCCACAGCCGAGAAAGAAACGCCAAGGCCAAGAGAGGAGGCGAATACGATGGCGCTGATACCGTCCAGCAGAGATTTGGCCTTGAGGGTGTCGTAGTTGCCGGTCAGACCGTTTTCCAGCGAGCCCACAATGGCCATGGCACCCACGCAAAACAGCAGAGATGCCGTGACAAAGCCCTCGGATACATTGCTGCCGCCGGCCAGCTTACCGGTCTTGCTCTGCACCCAGTCACCCAGCCGGGTCATGCGCTTATCCAGATCCAGCGCCTCACCGATGAGGGCACCCAGCACCATGGACAGAATGGCCACAAGGGTGTTCTCCCCCTTGAGCGCACCGCTCATGCCGATGAGCAGCACGCACAGGGCCACCGCCTGCATGATGATCTCCTGCAGACGCTTGCCAAAGGCACCCGCTCCGGCAGACCGCTTGCCGGACAGGTGGCCGGCAAGCCACTTGATGCCAATGCCTACCGCCGAGCCGGCTAAAATGGCAGCGGCATTGATAATAGAGCCTGTAATCATTGGTATTTCTCCCTTTGCATGATCTTCTATAGTTTTACCGCCCTGCGGCGGGTTTGTCAAGTCCCCGCACCGTCATCGGATTTTTCGTTGGCATCATAGAAGAATTCGTACTTGACAACCGGAGCGTATTCGTGTATTCTCTATAGAAAACAAAGCGGATGTGACGTCCGCTTTGTTCCTTTTTATTATATTTTATTATATAGGAGGTACTTATCTTGGAAACTATCTGGGCTGCACTGACTTCCTTTAATATCTGGTCTGTCCTCGTGCGTCTGCTGCTGGCCACCCTCATCGGCGGCACCATTGGCTCGGAGCGTGGCCGCCACGGCCGCGCCGCCGGTCTGCGCACCCACATTCTGGTATGCATGGGTTCCGCCATGACCGTTTTGGTCGGTCTGTTCTCGGTGGAGATCCTCGGCACAAACGGCGATCCCATGCGCATGGCCGCACAGGTGGTCTCCGGCATCGGCTTTTTGGGTGCCGGCATCATCCTCACCCGAAACCACGTCCACATCACCGGCCTGACCACCGCTGCCGGTCTTTGGTCTACCGCCTGTATCGGTCTTGCTGCGGGTGCCGGCTTCTATTCCGGCGCCATCATCGGCTGGGTCGTCATCATGATCACCATGACCCTGCTTACCCATCTGGAGCGCGGCTCCAAGCGCATGCACTTTGATACATACTATCTGGAGCTCAACGACATTTGCCATGTCAACAGCTTTTCTCAGGACATGAACCCCGCCATCTCCTCCATTCAGGTCATCCCTGCCAAGAGCGGCACCCCCTCCCACATCGGTCTGGAGCTGGTGACCCGTGCAGATGCGGATACCTCCGGCCTGCTGGAGTATCTGCGCAGTCTGGACTACGTGGTCATCGCCATTCCCGTAGCCCAGTGGGTCAACTGAGCGGTTGCAAACAGCGGCAATCTGTGGTATCGTAAAGCCATCAAACAGAAAAGAGTGATGGCATGAACGACATTATCCGCAATCTTCTTAAAGACGTGGAGATTCCCCGTTTTGTTAAAGTAAAGCAAACCTTTGACTCCACCCATATCCCCAAGGAGAATATTGAGGCAACGGTCTATTCCATTCTTTCTGAAGATCGCATTGCCCAGCGCATCAAACCGGGTATGCGTATCTGCCTCACCTGCGGTAGCCGCGGTATCGACAACATCGTCCAGATCGTGCGTGCGGTAGCCTCCTTCTGCAAGGAGAGGGGCGCACAGCCCTTTGCCATCCCCGCCATGGGCAGCCACGGCGGCGCCACCGCCGAGGGCCAGCTGGAAGTGCTTCACTCCTTCGGCATCACCGAGGAGAGCATCGGCTGCCCCATCCTGTCCTCTATGGAGACCGAGCGCATCGGTCAGACAGAGGAGGACCACCCGGTCTTTATCGACCGAAACGCCGCCCGTTCTGACGGAATTATCGTCATCAACCGCATCAAGCCCCACACCTCCTTCCGCGGCACCTTCGAAAGCGGCCTGATGAAGATGATGGCCATCGGTCTTGGCAAGCAGAAGGGTGCTGAGGTGTGTCACGCAGCCGGTTTCCCCATGATGCACCATATGGTCCCCCTGTTCGGCAGGGCCATTTTGAAGCACGCCCCCATCCTGCTGGGTGTGGGTATCATTGAAAACGCCTTTGACCACACCGCCCATCTGGAGGCCGTCCCGGCTGAGGAATTTGAGACCCGTGAGCCTCAGCTGCTGAAAAAGGCCTTTTCCCTCATGCCCGGTTTGGGTTTTGAGTCCTGTGATGTGCTCATTGTGGATGAGATTGGCAAAAACATCAGCGGCTGCGGCATAGATCCCAACATCTCCGGTGTCTTTGCTACCCCCGGTATGACCGGCGGTATTCAGGCCCAGCGGCGGTGCATCCTCTCCCTGACGGAAGAGACCCACGGCAACGGTTATGGCATGGGTGCCGCCGATGCTGTCAGCGGCCGCTTCTACCGGGAGTTGGATCTGGATAAGGTCTATCCCAACACCATTACCTCCACCTCTCTGGGCTTTTCCAAGGTGCCGGTCATTATGGACAGCGATTTGAACACCATCCGTCTGTGCATCCGCACCTGCAACGAAAAGCACCCTGATGGCGTGCGCATCATCCGCATCCGCAACACCCTGTCCCTGAGCGAATTTGAGATTTCCGAAGCTCTCATTCCTCAGGCGGAGAAGATGCCCACTATGGAGATCCTCTCCCAGCCCTATGAGCTGCCCTTTAATGAAAACGGCGATCTTTGGTAACCAACGCAAGAGCCCTGTAACCGATCGGTTACAGGGCTCTGTTTTCGTTTATCCAAATCGACTGCGTGCAAAGCCGCACCGGCGGCACAGTTCCTCTGCCGCCCTGCCTTGGGCAAAGCCTTGGCAGATGGTCTGCGTGCGTGGACTTGCCAAAATCTCATTCATGCTCTGCTCCAACAGGTTGCCCAGAGGGATGTCTCCCTCATGATCCAGACAGCAGGGCACCACCGTGCCGTCGCACAGAACTCCGATCTGATCCTTCAGCCCGTAGCAGAACACCTGCTCGCCTCCGTCCCGGGCCTCCAGATCGGGCCAGTCAAATTTCTGCGCATATTCCAGATAGGTGTGAGGCCCAATACGAGTCCCCCGGCGCACCGGCACCCAAGGCTCCGGGAACCAACGGTGCATAACCTCCAGGATCTCCTCATTGCGCCGGTTTTGGCCGCCCTCATTCCACAGGCGGTAGACCACCAGCTTGTCTGTGTCCCGCCCGAAGGCAAAGCAGCCCTCCAGATAGTCCGCAAAGGGCATGGCCAAGTCGTTGGCTTCGAAGGCATGGAGGGATATGTTCACCTTGTGCAGAGCTGTGGCCTCCTTGAGCATCTGTCCACACTTGCCAAGGAGCGTGCCGTTGGTGGTGAGGATCACCCGAAAGCCCCGCTCCCCTGCCAGCGCCAAAAACCGTTGCAGCTGAGGGTGGCACAGGGGCTCTCCCATGAGGTGAAAGTACAGATAGTCTGTCCACCCCTCCAGCCGTCCCAGCAAACGAACGAAGTCCTCCTCCCCCATGGTATGGGGCGTCCGGCGTGTACCCGGGCAGAAGGCACAGCTGAGGTTGCAGCGGTTTGTGATCTCCAGATAGACCTTTTGAAAGCGTTTCATAAACTCCTCCAAGAAAAACGGCAGTCTGCCCTCCCGGGCAGGCTGCCGTTTGTGCCTGTGTTAGGGCTGGATGGCCTGAAGCGGCTCCAGATACTGCATCCGGCGGCTGGCCAGCTCATCCACATAAGAGCGGTCGCCCGCCTCATGCAGCTCCTGCAGGTAGCGGTGATGATTCTTCATGATCTCCTCATTGTGACGGCCCAGCATGAGCATGGCAATGCTGGAGCACTGGTCGGCGGCACGCTCCAGATGGGTCAGAGCGTGCATGAACACCAGTCCTACGTCCACCGAGCAGATGCCCTGACGCAGACGGGGGGTGTGCCGATCCTTCAGCAGCAGCACCATGTCGTCGATGACCTCTTCCAGGGGCTCGATGCGGCGGGCCAGCTGCTCGTCGTCCTTTTCC
>JAZOBP010000014.1:0-2800 GCA_045596065.1 Lawsonibacter sp.
CCCCGAAAAGTTATTGACGATACTCTTAAGGAACTCCGGGAACTATAAAAACAGGCCGCAGCCCCATATAAGAGGCTGCGGCCTATTTTATTTGGAATAAACTTCGGGCTTGAGGATGCCGATATAGGGCAGATTACGGTACTTTTCGGCGTAGTCCAGGCCGTAGCCCACCACAAAAGCGTCGGGGATGGCAAAGCCGGCATAGTCGGCCGTGATGGGCTTGACACGGCGATCGGGCTTATCCAGCAGCGTGCACAGGCGGATGGAGGCAGGGTGACGCTGCTCCAGCAGCCGCAGCAGGTAGCTCAGGGTGTTGCCCGAGTCCAGGATATCCTCCACCACGATCACGTCAAGGCCGGAGATGTCCTCGGACAGATCCTTGGTGATCTGTACCTGGCCGGAGGAGCTGGTGCCCTTGCCGTAGGAGGATACGGACATGAAGTCGATGAGGCAGGGGTGCTTGATCTGACGGGCCAGATCGGCCATGAAGATAAAGGAGCCTCGCAGCACGCTGATCAAAATGAGCTTTTTGCCCTCGTAGTCCCGGTTAATGGCCTCGGCCAGCTCGGTGACCCGCTGGGCCAGTTCTTCCTGCGTATAGAGGATGCTTTCAATATCTCGTTCCATTATTGAGTGTCATTCCTTTCTGTTTGCGCCGGAGTGTAGAGAATATGCCAGCACGGCTGGCCGGGATCCGGAAAAAAGGCCGTGTCCGGCCCAAGCCCTGCCACGGCAACGATCTGACCGTTCTGCTCCAGAACAGGCAGGCTGTCACGCATATGGCGGGGGAGCTTTTCGTCGATCATGATTTTTTTTACGCTTGCACTACAGCGTCCGGGTCGTTTCAGACGGTCGCCGACAGCTCTGGAGCGCACCGTCACCCCTTGGGACACGAGGGATCGGGACAGGGGGAAGGCGTAGGGTGTCACAGGGCCGCCCTCCCAGATGCCCTCACGGGCAGTAAGTGTGCCGTGGGCAAGGCAAAGCGTGCCGGGGAGGGACAGATTCTGCGGAGGGAAGCTCGGCTCCGGTGGGGCAAGGACAAGCTCCAGCCGGTCATAGACCCGGCGGGCCAATATCCCATGAGGCAGATCCACACGGGCGGAGGGACGATCGCTGCGGCACAGGTCTGCCACGGCCTGCAGATGAGCGGCGGTGCAGTTAGCGCCGGTGCCCCGCAGTCGGGTGAGCAGCAGCCGCACCCCACGAACGGCCAGGGGATCGGACAGACGGGCAAGATCCTGAACGGGGATGGACAGCCCGTTGCTTATGCTCTGTACCCGATCCAGGGCCTGCTGTGCCTGGGCCATAAGCACGGCCTCGTCGGCGGCGAGCCGGGCGGCAGTCTGGGTCGTTTGGCGGATAAAGTCCGGGCAAAGCTGTTCCAGCACGGGGATGAGCTGATGCCGGACCCGGTTGCGTGTGTAGGTATCGTCCCCGTTGGAGTCATCCTCCACGTGGTCCAGACTGTGGGCGGCCAGATAGGCCTCGATTTGCGGACGGGTGGTGGTAAGCAGGGGACGAATGATGTTGTCTCTGCGTGGGGGGATACCGGTCAGGCCGTTGAGCCCGCAGCCGCGCATGAGGTTAAGGAGCATGGTCTCGGCGTTGTCGTTGGCGTTGTGGGCGGTGGCAATGAGCTCAGCTCCTGTCTCACGGGCCGCCTGCTGCAAAAAGGCGTAGCGCATTTCCCGTGCAGTCTCCTCAATGCCCCGGCCGGTACGGGCGGCCTGCGAAGCTACCTGGCCGCTGCCGGTGATGAGTGTGACCTGGGGGGAGAGAGCGGCTACAAACCGGGCTACAAACTGCGCATCGGCGTGGGAGCGTTCTCCACGCAGGTTGTGATCGTAATGGGCGGCCACCAGCGTAAAGGGATGGCGCTCACGCAGGCAGGACAGCCAGTGGAGCAGACAGACCGAGTCGGCACCCCCGGACACGGCACACAGCACCGTGGACCCCGGTGGGATCATGCCGTGTTTGCAGCACAGCTGCCAGGGTGCGGACAGATAGCCGTTGTTCTTCATTTAATATTCCTCGTGGGTGCGCTCGATGCCGGCAAAGGTGGTGTACTCAGGCAGCCACTGCAGCTCCACGGTACGGGTCTCACCGTGGCGGTTTTTGGCTACGATGCACTCGGCCAGATTGGGGTTGTCCGAGGACTTGTCGTAGTAGCCCTCCCGGTGGAGGAAGAGCACGATGTCGGCATCCTGTTCGATGGCGCCCGACTCACGCAGGTCGGAGAGCATGGGGCGTTTGTCGCTGCGGCTTTCGTTGGCACGGGACAGCTGGGACAGGCAGACCACGGGGACGTTGAGCTCCTTGGCCATGATCTTCAGGGCACGGGAGATGTCGGACACGGCCTGCTGGCGGTTCTCGCCGGCGTAGCTGCGTCCGCCTGCGGACTGCATCAGCTGCAGATAGTCGATGACCACAAGACCCAGATTGGGGACACGGCGGCACTGGGCGTTCATGTCCGCAACGGACAGGGAGGGGTTATCATCAATGCGGATATCCACGCTGCTGATGGAGGAAGCGGCAGCGGCCAGCTTCCGCCAGTCTTCCGGAGAGAGGCGACCGGTCTGCAGCTTTTTGTTGTCGATAAAGCTTTCGCCGGAGAGAAGGCGCAGACACAGCTGCTCCCGTGACATTTCCAGCGAGAAGAACGCCACACGCTTGCCGCTGACCACGCTGACATTCCGGGCGATGTTCAGCGCAAACGCCGTTTTACCCATACCGGGACGTGCACCGAGAATGATGAGGTCCGACCGGTTGAGGCCGGTGATGGTGTTGTCCAGCTCAC
>JAZOBP010000015.1:0-11055 GCA_045596065.1 Lawsonibacter sp.
AGCCAACCCCTTGGCTCACAGAACGACATGGCTACGATCCGACTTTGGCCCCCACCGGCCCCAACGGCGCCGGCAAGACCACCGCATTCAACTGCGTCACCGGTGTGTACGAGCCTACCAACGGCCGTATCAGCTTCTGCGGTCAGCCCATGGTGGAAAACCACCCTCAGGGCAAGATGAAAAAGCTCTACGCCGGTGAGCACGCCGGGGACTTCACTCAGGTGCTCAGCCCCACGCCCGACAAGATCACCCAGCTGGGTATTGCCCGTACCTTCCAGAACATCCGCCTGTTTTCTGCTCTGAGCGTGTTTGATAACGTGCTCATCGCCAAGCATATGCGCGCCAGGCAGAACTTCCTGTCTGCCACCTTCCGCCTGAATGCTGCGGAAGAAAAGCGCATGCGTCAGGAGGCGATGTCCCTTCTGGAGGAGCAGGGTCTGGCCCACCTCAAGGACGAGGTGGCAGGTTCTCTGCCCTACGGACTGCAGCGTCGTCTGGAGATCGCCCGTGCGCTGGCCACCCAGCCCAGCCTGCTGCTGCTGGACGAGCCTGCTGCCGGCATGAATCCCCAGGAGACCCACGAGCTGACCGAGTTCATCAAGCAGATCCGTGACCGGTATCAGCTGACGGTGTTCATGATCGAGCACCATATGGATCTGGTCATGAAGATCTCCGAGCGTATCTATGTGCTGGACTTTGGCAAGCTCATTGCTCAGGGTACGCCTGAGGAGATCCAGAACAATCCTCGTGTCATTGAGGCTTATTTGGGGGTGGCAGACGATGCTGAAGATTGATAATCTGAAGGTCAGCTACGGCGGCATTGAGGCGGTCAAGGGCATTACCTTCGAGGTGCCCGAGCGCGAGATCGTCACGCTGATCGGCGCCAATGGTGCCGGTAAGTCCACCACTCTGCGTACCATTGCCGGTCTGGTCAAGCCCGCAAGCGGCCGCATTCACCTGCAGGCCGAGGACATCACCGGCCTGTCTCCCGACCGCATCGTGTCCAAGGGCATCACGCTTGTGCCCGAAGGCCGCAAGGTGTTCCCGGACCTTTCCGTTCTGGAAAACCTCAAGATCGGTGCATACCTGCGCAAGGACGATCTGGACGAGGATCTGAGATGGGTCTATGATCTGTTCCCCCGCCTGAAGGAACGCTCCTGGCAGGCGGCCGGTACTCTGTCCGGCGGTGAACAGCAGATGCTGGCTGTGGGCCGTGCTCTTATGTCCCGCCCCAAGATCATGATGATGGACGAGCCCTCTCTGGGCCTTGCTCCGCTGGTGGTCAAGGGAATCTTTGACATTATCAAGGAGATCAACCGGCAGGGCGTGACTATCCTGCTCATCGAGCAGAACGCCAACATGGCTCTGCGTACTGCTGACACCGCCTACGTGCTGGAGACGGGCCGCATGACCCTGTCCGGCACCGGCCGTGAGCTTCTGACCAACGAGGCTGTCCGCAAGGCCTATCTGGGCTGATAACGACTGAAAAATACACATACAGGCCGTGGCCTGTATGTGTATTTTTTATCCACGCAGCGTAGGTTGCATTCTGATTGCCCGTGATTTATGATGGAACTATAATTCACAGGGGGTTGATGCCGATGGATCATTATGTGACAGGCAGTACGATCAAGCAGCTGCGGGAGAAAAAGGGGATGACCCAGGCCCAACTGGCCGAACAGCTGGACGTCAGTCCCAAGACCATATCCAAATGGGAGACGGCAAAGGGGCTGCCGGACATTGCACTTCTGGCCCCCCTTGCAGCGGTACTGGAGGTGTCGGTGGCGGAGCTTATGTCGGGCAACCCCGTAGTCAACCGCAACGTGTCAGCCAATTTGCTTCGGAGCAGCTTTTATGTGTGCCCCGTCTGCGGCAATGTCATCCACGCTGTGGGTGAGGCGGTCATCAGCTGCTGCGGCCTTGCCCTGTACCCTCTGGAGGCGGAGGAGACGGACGATGCTCACCGCATCGGCATAGAATCGGTGGAAGATGAGCATTTTGTGTCGGTAGACCACGACATGACTAAATCCCATTACATTTCGTTTTTGGCCTATGTGACCTCAGACCGTATACAGATGGTCAAACTGTACCCCGAGGGCAATACCCAGTGCCGGTTTCAGCTAAGAGGCCGGGGTTGGCTTTATCTGTACTGTAACCGCCACGGACTGATGAAACAGCGCCTTTAACACACAAACCCCACACTTTGACACCGGTCAAAGTGTGGGGTTGTGTTATTTGCAGACTCCTTGGGAGGGCAGCTGTCCCATGTACCGCTTATAGATGCGGGAGAAGTAGGAGAGATTTTCAAAGCCGCAGGCCGCAGCGGCGGCAGAGACGCAGCTGCCCTCCTGAAGCAGCTGTCGGGCCTGAGTGCAGCGCATAAGATTCAGGGTCTGTATGATGGTCTGGCCTGTGTACTGCTTAAACTGGCGGGACAGATAATATTTGCTCAGTCCCACATGGTACGCAATTGCATCCAGCGTGATGGAGGCATCAAGGTGGCTGCGGATATAGGAAATGGCGGCCATAACATTGGCCTGGCCCCGGTCCGTATTCTGCGGAGTACGGGTCAGCCAGTTCGTGCAAAGATGGCGCAGCAGACCAAGCACCGACCAGCGGATATCCGCTACGGCGCACAGTGCCTGCTCGTTAAACATGGCATATGCGTTGGTGATTGCATCAAACAGGGCAAGGGCCACGCGGTCTCGGACCACAGGTTGAAAAAACAGGGTGCGGGCGTTTATACCGTTTGCGGCAAAAAAGGAATTGTCCACGATCAGGCATATGTACTCCAGTCCCACCTCACTGCCGTAGAGACAGTGGGGGGTGTTGGAGTTGACAATAAACAGGGCGTCCTGGGTCAGAGGGAGATCCTGCCCGCCGCACAGGATGCCGCCCCGGCCTGCGGTGCAGCGCAAAATCTCAATGTTTTCATGCCAGTTGGTCAGCCCGCGCCGACCTTGCAGGGTGCGCTTGGGCCAGTAGATGAAGGGGAGCTGTGGGTGTTCCATCTGGTGAGTCTCATATACAAGCTTAGCCATGGCGGACCTCCAAAAAGCAAGATTGTGTTAAATGAGGGCAAAAAGGGCCCTTGAAATCCGGCAAAAAGAGTATAAAATATGAAATCAAAAAAAGCAAGTAAGAAGGGGGATCCTTATGAGACAGTATTCCGCTATTTTTGTAGGCGGCGGCAATCGGGCCATCAAGATGGCCACTACCATGCACTCCATGCCGGAGCAGTACCGTGTGCTGGCGGTAGCTGAGCCCATGCCGGAGCGCAAGCAGGTGTTCCGGGAGTTCGGCGTGGCAGAGGAAAATATCGTGGACGACTGGCAGGAGCTGCTCGCCCGTCCCAAAATGGCCGATGTGGCTGTGATCGCCACGCAGGACAATATGCACTACGAGCCGGCCCTCAAGGCGATTGAGCAGGGGTATGACATCCTGCTGGAGAAGCCTGTGGCTCAGACAGCGCAGGAATGTGCAGACATTGCCCGCGCCGCACGGGAAAAGGGTGTAAAGGTGCTGGTCTGCCACGTGCTGCGCTATACCCCTTTCTACGGCAAAATCAAGGAACTGCTTATGGCCGGCACCATCGGCGAGGTGGTCAGTGTAGATATGGTGGAGGGCATCGGTCACACCCACTATGCCCACAGCTATGTGCGCGGCCCGTGGAAGAGTGAAAAGGAAGCCACCCCCATGCTGGTGGCCAAGAGCTGCCACGACATGGATATGGTCCAGTGGCTGGTGGACAGGGCCTGTACCCGAGTGCAGTCCTTTGGCTCCCTGACCCATTTCACCCGGGCCAATATGCCGGCCGGTGCGCCCAAGCGCTGCCTGGAGGGCTGCCCCGTAGGCGATACCTGCCCCTACAACAGCGTGAGGTTCTACTACGAGGATCCCAAGTGCTCCTGGCGCCGCCTGACCACCAAGGGCATAGCCAAGGAATTCTGGCCCACCGATGATGAGGTCATGCAGGCCCTGAAAACCACGGATTTTGGCCTGTGTGTCTATCAGGCCAACAACGATGTGTGCGACCATCAGGTGGTCAATCTGGAGTTTGAGGGCGGTGTGACCGCCACCTTCTCCGTCAACGCCTTCAACCGGGGCGGTCGATATGTGCGCATCTACGGTACCAAGGGTGAGCTTTTTGCCCATGCTGCCGATACGGAGATCCAGCTGTTTACCTTTGAGGACAATCGCCGGTGGACGGTGGAGGTGCCCAAGATCGATGAGACCATTTTTGGCGGTCACGGCGGCGGTGATGACGGCATTATCCGGGAACTGTATGAATACCTCTCCGACAGCTATGCCGGCTTCCGTGCGGCGGATATAGACGCATCGGTGGAAAACCACTTCATTGCCTTTGCGGCCGAGCAGTCCCGCCGGGAGGGAACTGTGGTGAACGTAGAGAAAATGCTGCGCCAGTACAACATGTAAAAGAGCCTGAGGGGGAGTTGTTATGTTTCGTGAGCTCGCCCTTTCCCACATCCGAGCTGCGGGCTGGGTCAGAGAATTTTTAAATAATCAGGCCCGGGGCCTTACCGGACAAATCGGAACGGTGGGAGCACCGTTTTCCCTGCGGACTTGGGGTTTCGCCCGGGCAGAACGGGAGAAAGATGCCTTTTTGGGCGGCATGGCCACCATTGACAACAGCTGGGTGCCCTATGAACAGACCGCTTACTGGATTGACGGCGCTGTCCGTGCCGGACATCTGGCGGACCTGCCCGAGTTGACCCGGCTGGCGCAAAGCCGCATTTACCCCACCCTGGAGCTGGCAGACCGGGATGGTTATCTCGGCCCGGACTTTTTGAAAAATGGCACCAGCTGGGCTCACGCCGTCTATTTCCGTGCCCTGATAGCGGAGTACTCCGCCACAGGGGATGAGCGCATTCTGGATGGTCTCAAGGAGCATTTCCTGCGCCGCCCTCTCAAGCAGATACATGGCCCCAGCGCTGATTCCCGGCGCATTACCGTGCGCAATGTGGCTGATATTGAGACCGCTCTGTGGATATATGGTCAGACCGGGGATGAGCGTTTTTTAACCATGTCTGAGGAGTCCTACGAGGAATTTAACCGCATTTATCAGGATGATACCGGTGCCGAGGACAGCGCACTGATGCACGATGTGACCCTGCCGGGCATGCTGGCCAACAAAAAGGTAAAAAACAACCACGGCGTCACCTACTGTGAGGTGTGTAAGCTGGCGGCCATTCTCCATCTGTATACGGGCAAGGACGTGTACAAAAAGGCCGCAGTCAACGCCTTTGACAAGCTGGTGCGGGATCAGATGCTCATTGACGGCGTGTTCAGCTCCACCGAGTACCTCAACGGCAACAGTGACTCCCATGCCATGCACGAGACCTGCGATATCTCCGACTTTACCTGGGCGATAGGCTATCTCTTCATGATCACCGGGGATGCCAAGTACGCCGACTGGGTGGAAAACGCTATTTTTAACGCCGGTCTGGGTGCCGTGGATGACGACTTTAAGGGTGAGCAGTACTTTTCCTGCCCTAATCAGGTGCTGGCCAACGACAACTGCAACCACGCCAGATTCTACCGGGGCTACGACTGGATGTCCTTTGCACCGAAAAAGTTTTTGGGCTGCTGTGCGGGCAATGTCCACCGCTTTATGCCTAACTTTGCCGCACGCGCCTGGATGCGGGATGGGGACACGCTGGTTCCGTTCACCTACACTCCCACGCAGGTGCGTATGGAGGTATCCGGTGTGGAAGTGACCATTGATGAGGACACTCTGTACCCCTTTGAAAATACCGTGCGTTTTCGGGTGCATACCCCCGTCCCTGTGCCTTTCACCCTGTTGCTGCGCCGTCCGGCATGGGCCACCGGGGTACAGCTTACCGTTAACGGGCAGCCTGTCCCCACCCGGTTCAAAAACCGTTATCACAAGCTTCGCCGCACCTTTGCTCAGGATGACATGGTCACCCTGACCTTTACTGACTGCATTACCTTGGTGGACAACGCCAAGGGTGTCAGTGTAAAAAAAGGCCCACTGCTCTATGCCCTGCCCGTGGAGGAACAGGTGGTGGTGGAGGGCCTGCGGGAACTGGGCAACAAGGACTTCCCGCGCTACTCCCTATATCCCGCCAGCCAATGGAACTACGCCCTTTGTACCGACAGAAAAGCCCATTTTGCCTTTGTACAGGGCCCCGTGGGTAAGCAGCCCTGGCGCCGGGATCAAAATGGCATGACCATTACCGTCACAGGACGTCAGATCCCCGACTGGAAAATCAAAAAGGTCCGGCGGGTGCTTTGGGCCAATACTGCTCGTGGGCGTGCTCAGTGGGCGGATCGCCCGGCAATCTTTACCCCGAAGGTGCGTTCGGTTACTCCGGATACGCCTCTTGGCCCCACCACTCAGCTCACCCTTGTCCCCTATGGTACGACTCGTTTGCGTATCGGTATTTTCCCAAAACTTTAAGGCGCAAAAGATCTGGAGAAATGCAAGTTTTAGGCTCGGATAACGAGGATAAGGAATAAAAAACACGGAGAATTGTCGGCTTGACAATTCTCCGTGTTTTTTTATTGTGTTAACTCCAGATATCGGTCAGCCACTCGCAGCAAAGGGTAAACCAGTGGGCGCAGTGGGGGTTGTTGGAGGCAGGGCCGGTGGCGGTGGTATCATCGCACATGGAAAGACCGTGGGGGCCCTTGTGGAACATATGGAATTCCACACTTACCCCGCACTGGCGCAGCCGGCTGGCCAGCATCAAGGAGTTTTCTGCCGGGACAATGCCGTCGGTATAGGTGTTCCAAAGGAAGGTGGGGGGGAACTGGGGGCCGGCAGACTTCTCAAAGGAGAGGGTTTCCATCAGCTTGGGGTCAGGCTCCTTGCCCAGCAGGTTATTCACGGAGCCCTGATGGCAGAATTCACCGGTGGTGATCACGGGGTAGCTGAGAATGGCGGCATTGGGACGAATCTCCTCGGCGGTAGTGCCCAGAGCCTGCTGGATAAACTCCTCAGGCCACTGGCTGCACAGGTTGGCGCACAGATGGCCGGCAGCGGAGAAGCCGCAAATGACGATCCGCTCCGGGTCGATGCTCAGCTGGTCGGCGTTGCGGCGTACCCATGCCACGGCGGCGGACAGGTAGAGCAGGGCGGCGGGGTAGCGGTCCGGGCCAACAGGGTAGTTGAGTACAAAGGCGTAATAGCCCTCGCTGACAAAACGCAGGGCTACGGGCTCGGCCTCACGGGCGGAGCAGGAGGCATAGCCGCCGCCGGGACACACGATCACAGCAGGAAAGCGGGCATCCTTGTTCAGAAAGGCCTTTTCTCGGAGGTAGGCCAGAAAGGAGGTCTCGGTCTGTACCTGAGGCAGACCGGGGAACTGTTCACGCAGGTCGATGGTTTCAAGCTTCATGATAAGTACACCTCTTCAATAGTTTGATTAATAGCCGGTCAGCTCGTCCTTCATCACCTTGAGCATCTTGCTGGAGGTCAGGGGGATGCCGGAGCCGTTGGCGTGATAGTATGCAATGAGAATATAGTCGCCGCCGTCAAAGATGGCGGGGTAGCAGAAGGCCTCCTTGTCGTCGTCCTCCAGCCAGTACAGTTCGGTGAACTCTCTGCCGCCGTCACGGCTGACGGCCATGACATAGGTGGTGCGGCCCCAGCCGTTTTTGCCGGAGTGGGCGATGGTGGGACGACCGTCAGGGGTGAAGTAACGGGTGGTATACATGGGAATGGGGTTGAATACAGCCACCGTCATGTCGCCTACGTCACGCACCAGCATGGGGGCAGTGGGGGAGGAGAAGAAACGGTTGGGCTTGGGGGTGGTCCAGGTCTTGCCCTGATCGGTGGAGGAGCACTCGTACTGGCAGTACAGATCGGTGCGGGAGAAGGCACGCAGAGAGCCGTCCGCCAGCTCGTACACAGTGGTCTCCTGCAGGCCGGTGTTGGAGGTCTCGGGGAAGGGGATGCTGATATGCTCGCACAGGTCAAACCAGGTCTTGCCGTTGTCGTCGCTGGCTACAAAGAACAGCTTGCCGTGGCTGGAGATACCGATGGAGCCGTCCGGCTTGGTGATCAGAGGGTGATCGTTGATGGGCAGGACGATGCGGCCGGTGGACAGCTTGATCATGTGATCGTTTTCTTTGATGTAGTAGCCGTCCTCATCGGAGGTGCAGCGCACGGGCTGAGTCCAGGTCTCACCCTCGTCGTAGGAGCAGATGCACCAGGGGATAGTGGTGTGCCTGGTGTCGTGCTTCTCACCGTAGACCAGCACAATGCTGCCGTCATCGGCACGGACCAGATTGGGGCACATATGGTTCTGGGCAATTTCGTTGGGGCCGATGATGATGCGCTCGCCGCCCCAGGTCTCGCCCTCATCGTCGGAGTAAATGGCCACGATGTTGGCATTGCAGTGGTCAAACCACTTTGCACCGGAAAACTTGGTATATAAGTACATGATCCTGCCATCCTTCAGACGCAGGAAGGTGCCTTCACCGTTGCGGGGGGTGTTTTCGGTGGTGGCCTGAAACAGGACCTGACGACCGACCTTTTTCATGTGCGAATCACACCTTCATTGAGATTTAAAGCACACGTTTAGTTTAACGGAAAAAATGCCCTGCGTCAATGCTTTCACGGGCGTATTTGCTCCGGTTTTGGCCCGTTTGGCAAGAAAGACCGCAGCAGAATGTGTCTGCTGCGGTCTTGTTTCAGAGCAGGGTGCGCAGGGACTCTATCTCTTCCCGGGTTGGCTCGGGGAGATGTCCGAAGGGGAAGGGGATGGACAGTGCCTCATACTTGGTCCTGCACAGGGTGCGAAAGCCCAGAAGCTCAACCCCGTCCACGCAGGGGTGGCGGTCACGGAGCTGACGCAGGGCAGTGATGTTGTCGGGGGTGTCGTTAACGGTGGGGATGATCACCTGACGCAGGGTGGTGGGGATGGCCAGCTGATCCAGACGGGACAAAAAGCCCAGCACCGGGTCAAGGGAGCAGCCCACGTGGGCCCGGTAGTCCTCATCGTTGGTGTACTTGATGTCCAGCAAAACCCGGTCGGTGACGGACAGCAGCCGTTTCACCGCCTCGTTCATGACCGAGCCGGAGGTGTCAAGGCAGGTGTGGACGCCGGCATCGCGGCATAGCCGGAACAGCTCAAAGGCATCCTCAGCCTGCAGCAGAGGCTCACCGCCGGACAGAGTGATGCCGCCCAGCTCGCCAAAATATTCCCTGTAGCGGACGGCTTTTTGGGCAAGCTCGGCCGGGGACATGGGGCGGCCGCCGTCAGGAGACCAGGTGTCTGGGTTGTGGCAGCACTTGCAGCGCAGGTGGCAGCCCTGCAGAAAGACCACAAAGCGCACCCCCGGGCCGTCCAGCGTGCCCAGAGACTGGATGGAATGTACCTGCAGCATCACATGGCCTCATGGAAGGTGCGGCTGATGACCTCACGCTGCTGCTCACGGGAGAGCTTGTTGAAGTTGACTGCATAGCCGGACACACGGATGGTCAGGTTGGGATAGGCCTCGGGGTTTTCGTAGGCCTTGAGCAGAGTCTCACGGCTCATGACGTTGACGTTGATGTGGTGGGCCATCTTGGCAAAGTAGCCGTCCAGAATGGACACCAGATTGCCCTTGCGCTCCTCATCGCTGTGGCCCAGAGTGTCGGGGGTGATAGAGAACGTGTTGGACACGCCGTCCCGACAGTCGTCGTAGCTGATTTTGGCCACGGAGTTCAAAGAGGCCAGCGCACCGTTTTCCTCCCGGTTGTGCATGGGGTTGGCACCGGGAGCAAAGGGCTCGCCCGCACCGCGGCCGTCGGGGGTGGCAGCAGTGTTCTTGCCGTACATGACGTTGGAGGTGATGGTGAGCACGGACAGGGTGTGGATCGCATTGCGGTAGGTGGGGGTCTTGCGCAGCTCGGTGATGACCTTGTGGGTCAGCTCCTTGGCCAGCAGATCCACCCGGTCGTCGTCGTTGCCGTACTTGGGGAAATCGCCCTCGGTCTCAAAGCCCTCGATATAGCCTGCGGCATTGCGGATGGGACGCACCTTGGCGTGCTTGATGGCGGACAGAGAGTCGGCCACCACGGACAGACCGGCCACGCCAAAGGCCATGAGCCGCTCCACCTCGGTGTCGTGGAGGGCCATCTGGGTCTTTTCGTAGGCGTACTTGTCATGCATGTAGTGGATGACGTTCATGGTGTTGACGTACAGACGCATGAGCCATGCGATGTACTGGTCATAGCGCTCGGAGACCCGGTCAAAGTCCAGCACCTCGTCTTCCATCACGCCGGTCTGGGGACCGATGTGCATATCGCTGGAGATGTCGTAGCCGCCGTTGAGGGCGATAAGCAGCAGCTTTGCCAGATTGCACCGGGCACCGAAGAACTGCATCTGCTTGCCCACACGCATGGCAGACACGCAGCAGGCGATGGCATAGTCATCCCCGTAGATGGGGCGCATGAGGTCGTCATTTTCGTACTGGATGGAGTCGGTATCGATGGATACCCTGGCACAGAAGCGCTTAAAGGCCTCAGGCAGATCTTTGGACCACAGGACGGTGATATTGGGCTCGGGGGCAGAGCCCAGCGTATACAGGGTGTTGAGGAAGCGGAAGCTGCTGCGGGTGACCAGACTGCGGCCATCCTCGCCCACGCCGCCCACGGCCTCGGTGATCCACATGGGGTCGCCGCCGAACAACTCGTTGTACTCGGCGGTGCGCAGGTGGCGGGCAATGCGCAGCTTGATGACAAAGTCGTCCATAAGCTCCTGCGCTCCGGCCTCGGTGAGGGTGCCGCGGGCAAGGTCACGTTGAATGTAGATATCGAAGAAGGTGCTCACACGGCCCAGAGACATGGCGGCGCCGTTCTGCTCCTTGATGGAGGCAAGGTAGGCAAAGTAGGTCCACTGGATGGCCTCACGGGCGTCTCTGGCGGGCTGGGAGATGTCGCAGCCGTACATAGCGGCCATCTCCTTCATGTAGCCAAGGAAGGTGATCTGCTGATACAGCTCCTCACAGGCACGGGTGGTGTCAGCGGTAAAGTCCCGCTGGCTCATGGCGGCCTTGTCTGCCTTTTTCATTTCGATGAGGTGA
>JAZOBP010000016.1:0-4533 GCA_045596065.1 Lawsonibacter sp.
GACTGCACAGCCTGCTGCAGCACGTCGTCGGCGATCTCGTAGGCGTTGAGCATGGTGATCTTCTGGTCGGTGGCCAGCTTCAGCCGCTCGTTGGGGATGATGACCAGAGAGTCGACCTTCTCCCGCAGCTCGGCAATGCCCTCTTCGGCACGGGCCATACGGCGGCTGCCCTCAAAGCGGAAGGGCTTGGTGACCACGCCTACGGTGAGCACACCCAGCTCCTTGGCAATGTCGGCCACGATGGGAGCCGCACCGGTGCCGGTGCCGCCGCCCATACCGGCGGTAATAAAGACCATGTCGGCATCCTCAAGCACCTTGGCGATCTGAGCACGGTTCTCCTCGGCGGACTTGCGGCCCACCTCGGGATCAGAGCCGGCGCCCTGACCGTTGGTCAGCTTTTCGCCGATCTGGATCTTGTAGGTAGCGCTGGACACCGTAAGGGCCTGCTTATCTGTGTTGACAGAAATAAAATCTACATTTTTTGTGCCGGATCTGACCATGCGGTTGACGACATTTCCGCCGCCGCCGCCTACGCCGACCACTTTAATACTGACCACGCTGTCGGGCCCGATATCCAAACCAAACGCCATTGTCCATCCTCCTAAGTAGATGATATCAAAAACAAGTAATTGGGGTCACGACCCCACCTGTCGTCCATATATTGTTTATTGTATATCGGTTTTGCATACAGGTCAATACCCGAACGGCATTTTTCCGATACTTTTTCTGGCTTTTTCCGTCGAAGGATCAGGCCGGACTGAAGATCACGGTATAGTCCTTTACCGTCAGGTCCAAAGTGCCGGTTTCATAGCTGTCCAATGTATCGATGGCCTTGTCCATGGCGCTGATCAGGTAGGCATAATCCCCGCCGATGGGCAGCTTGACCCGAAAACGCCCATCCAGCTCCATAAACAGTCCGGCGTCCGAGCTTGCATCAATCGCCTTGACCCGTCCCAGCATATGCCGCTGATCCAGCACCTGCAGCAGGTCGATAAGCCCCTGTGTGCGCAGCTGCTGATCCTCACGCACGGTCAGCGGGTAACCCGGCTCAGGCTGTACGGGGGTCAGCCCTTCCACCAAGGTCACGGTAGCCTCACCCGCAGGCGCACTCTCCAGCACCTTACCGGCTGCACTGATGAGCCATTCCTGCTCTCCCCCGGTCAGGCATGCTGCCGCCCGGCACTCCGTCACATGAATGACCAGCGTGTCGGGCAGAGACCGGCGGATGTTGACCGCCTGAATATAGGGCAGCTGACGGCGAATGGTGCCGGCCACCTCAAATTTGTTCATATGGAACAGGTTGTCACCCTGCAGGATGCCGGAGACCTCCTCCACCTGCTGGGCCGTGTAGCGCACATTGCCCTTTACCTGCACCTGCTCCACCCGGAAAAACACAGTAGAGCCAAGCAAAACAGCCGCAGTCAGGGCAATAACGGCCAGCATTTTATAGAGGAAGCCGAAGCGTCCCCTTTTTTTGTACCGTCTGCGCTTGTTCCTTCTTGCAGCCATCGGCGCTTCTCCTGTCGTCCTTTCGTTCTATCTGTCCACCCAGTCGGGCAAAGCTCTCTTCCAGCCGCTCATAACCCCGGTCGATGTGGTGGATCTCCCCCACCCGACTCACGCCCCGGGCTGCCAGGGCGGCCACTACCAGAGCGGCTCCTCCCCTCAGATCGGTGCTGTCCACACAGGCTCCGTGCAGGTTCGTGCCCCACACCTCTGCCATGCGTCCGGTCAGGCAAATATCGGCCCCCATACGGGCAAGCTCACTGACGTGGCGGTATCGGCTTTGAAAAATGTTTTCCTGAAATCGGCTGACCCCTTCTCCGCAAGCAAGAGCAGCCATAACTGGCGCCTGTGCGTCGGTAGGAAAGCCGGGATAAGGGGCCGTAGTGATAACGCCGGGCACACCGCCAAGCCTCCCTGTGCCGGTAAGGCACACGGCACTGGGTGCTACCCTTATGCGGCAGCCCGCCCGGGCCAACACATCCAGAACCCCGGTCAGGTGCTCGGGCCGTACGCCCGTCACCTCCACCTGCCCTCCTGCCGCAGCCGCTGCCGCAAGATAAGTAGCTGCCACAATGCGGTCACCCATGACCCGGTGGTTGGCCCCGTGAAGGCGGTCGCTGCCCTGTACGGTGATCACCGAGGTGCCGGCTCCCCGCACACGGGCACCTATAGCGTTGAGAAACCGCTGCAGGTCCTCTATTTCCGGCTCC
This sequence comes from Lawsonibacter sp., assembly GCA_045596065.1. Lineage (GTDB taxonomy): Bacteria > Bacillota > Clostridia > Oscillospirales > Oscillospiraceae > Lawsonibacter. Next base: position 2,217 of record JAZOBP010000016.1, read on the forward strand.
CGGGCCGCACCTGTGATCACACTGATGCCCCTGGCTCCGCAGGCGGCGATCATGGCGTTTTCCGTCGCTCCCACACTGGGAAAGGGCAGTCGGACCTGACCTGCCCGCAGGCCGTCGGGCACGCTGCAGCACAGCACACCGTCCTCCTCCCGCACCCGGACGCCCAAGGCCCTCAATGCCTGCAGATGCAAATCGATGGGCCTCGGCCCAAGCTCACAGCCACCGGGGTAGGTCATTTGCGCCTGCCCGGTACGGGCAAGGATGGCGCCAAGGAAGATGACCGAGGAACGCATTCGCCCCATTAGCTCCCCGGGGACGGTGCCCCCCTGCACGCAGGAGGCATCTACGGTGAGCACATCGTCCTGCCGCTCCACCCGGCATCCGAGCTGACGCAGAATGTCCACGGTGGCGTCCACATCGGACAGGCGGGGACAGTTTTCGATGACACTCTGACCCCGGGCCAATATGGATGCGGCCAAAATGGGCAGAACGCTGTTTTTGGCCCCGTGGGCCGCAATGCTGCCGGACAAATGCCGGCCGCCGGTAATTTCGAAAAAGCTCATGGAACAGCCTCCAAACCACTCGGTATTCAGGCTATTCTATGCACTTTTCGCTCTTGAGGTCACAAATTTACTTCATGAGTTCCATCAAGGACCGATAAATCACTTCTCCTGCGTCCCGGCTGGCTCCGGCGGCGAGGGCACAGCTCATGTCCTCCCGACGCTTTTCATCAGCAAGCAGTTCGGTGATGGTGCTGTACAGACTATCCGGCGTACAGTCCTTTTCCAGCAGGACAACTGCGCCGCCCTGACGTTCCAGCACCCGGGCGTGTTTTTCCTGGTGGTTTGCCGTAACATTGGGGGACGGCACAAGGATACTGGGCTTTGCAATGGCACTCAGTTCCGACACGGTAGAGGCCCCGGCCCGGCACAGCACCACGTCGGCAGCCGCCATGACCACGGGCATGTTGTAGATATACTCCTGCACCTGCACGTCGCCCTGACGCACGTCCATTCCCTGTCCGTCCAGCGTTTGGAGCATGGATGCGTAGTCCCGGCCTGCGCCGTGGATGTGGTGGAAGGGCAGGCCCTTGTCCCGCTCGGCAAGCATCACCTGAGCGGTCAGCTCGTTCATTGCCTTAGCGCCCAGAGAGCCCCAGTAGGACAGCAGCAGAGGTCGGTCATCGGTGATACCCAGCAGCTGTCTTGCCTGCTGGCGGGTATACCGGAAAAAGTCACCCCGTACCGGAGTGCCGGTGACCACGACCTTTTCCGGCTGATCGTAGTGGGCACGGCTCTCTTCAAAGCCTACCATCACCCGATCCACCACCTTGGCAAGGGTTTTAGTGGTCAGGCCGGGAACGGCGTTGGACTCATGCACCGCCGTGGGAATACCCCGCTTTGCCGCCTGCTTGGCAACGGGATAGGAGGCATAGCCGCCCGTACCCACCACCAAATCGGGCTTAAATTCGTCCAGGATCCGGCCCGCCTGCCGGGCAGAACGGTACACATTAAAAATTGTACCCAAATTGTGGGCAATGTTTGCAGGCTTCAATGAGCGGCGGAAGTTCGTGATGGTCACCGTGCGGATCTCATACCCCTCCTTGGGCACCAGTCGGGTCTCCATGCCTCCGTCCGCCCCCACAAACAGCACCTGGCAGTCCTCATGGCGCTGCTGAAAAATACGGGCTACCGCCACAGCCGGATTCACATGCCCCGCCGTACCGCCGCAGGTAAATAAGATCCTCATTGACTCACGTCCCTTTTCTGTTTCTTCTCCTGTTCCTTCTTTTCCCGGCGTCTGGCCCAGATACGCTGCTCCACGCCGTCCTGCTTGGGAGGCGGGATCTGGCGGGAGATGGCAAGCAGAATGCCCACCTCGGCCAGCTGGATGATCAGGGCGGTGCCGCCGTAGCTGAAAAAGGGCAGCGAGATACCGGTGTTGGGGATCAGGTTGGTGACCACGCCGATGTTCAAAAACACCTGTACGGCAAACAGGGTAGTCACACCCACCGCTGTCAGGGCACCGAAGCGGTCACGAGCATGCAGGGCGATCCAGTAGCCCCGCAGGACAAACATCATAAACAGACCCAGGATGAGCACACCGCCCACAAGGCCAAGTTCCTCCACCGCAATGGAGAAGATAAAGTCGTTTTCCGGCTCGGGCAGGAACAGGAACTTCTGTCTGCTTTGGCCCAGACCCAGACCCAGCAGTCCGCCGGAGCCGATGGAGTACAGGGACTGGATGGTCTGGTAGCCCTTGCCCAGAGCGTCACTCCACGGGTCCAGCCACAGCTTGACACGGGAGGTCATGTAGG
>JAZOBP010000017.1:0-5558 GCA_045596065.1 Lawsonibacter sp.
AGGTCTTTACCGTGGACGAGGCCATCACCACCGCCAAGGAGTACAAGGCTGTCTTTGGCAAAAGCTATAAGCCTGCTGCCAAGGTCGCCCTGTTCGGTGCCAACTATGTGGTAAATAATATTGCTGCCACTACGCTCGACGGCTACAAGGAGGGCACCACTGCCAAGGAAGGCACCTACTTTGTCAACGACGGTGTTGTGGTCGCTCACATGGCACCTGTGGTTGCGGTTGCCACTAAGGTGACCGTGGTGGATAAAAGTCAGGGCTACGAGACCATCACGCTCAAGGGTGTGTCCGCTCCCATCTCCAACTCCGAGGACGATGACCGCATTGTGGAGTACAAGGGCATTGCCAAGGATGACTATGTCACCTACACCGTGGTGGGTTCCGGCTCCAGTGCCATCTACGTTCTGTCCAAGGCCAAGCCTGTCACCGGTACGGTGACCAAGATCTCCACCAATGACGACGGCGATAAGGTAGTCACCCTCAACGGTAAGCAGTATGTGGAATTTTCCGGCCGGAACGATACCGACCTGAACATCGGCGACGTCCCCGACTTTAACGCCACCTACACCTTCTATGTCACCGATGATGGCGAGTTTGTGTATTGGGAGAAGAGCGATGGTGCAATTAACCTGAACAGCACGGCGTTTATTCTGGGCACCAATACGATCAGGACCACCGACTCCTACGGCAAGACCGTTCTCACCACCTATGCCCGTGGTGTGGATATGGCCGGCAAGGAGGTCATGCTCCCCATCCGTGTGCAGGACGCCGTCAAGAATGGCTCCGGCTATGAGGTCAAACCCGGTGGTGCCGACATTTACCACGGCGTGTCCGCCACCCCCAAGGCAAAAGCTCCCGTCATTACGGCCAAGAAGTTCTATTCCTTTGAGCTGTCCAACGACAAGCAGGCCAAGAAGGAAGGCCTCTATGAGCTTACCATGGTTGCCACCTCCTATGACAAGGAGACCAACCCCATTTTCCAGGGCGAATATGGTTACACAGAGGGGTGGTACCTGCCGGATACCGGCTTTACCGTTGCCGGTCGGATGAGCTATAAGAAAGCCACCACGGTCTATCTTGATCTGGATGGCACGCTGGACCAGACAGAGCCCCTTACTGCCACGGTAAGAAAGGGCTCCAGACCTGCATCCTATGCACAGTCCGGAACGAGTGTGGGGGTATATGTTATTGCCAGCCGTGACGCTGCGGACGCTCAGATGCTTGAGGCCATGCTGGTTATCCAGAGCGATGAGGTTAAGGAATACAACGCCGGCGTGGGTGTGTACATTCCCGACAACTGGGCGCAGACCGAGGGGCGCAGTGTAGACGGCTACACCTACGAGGTGTATGACTACAAGACTGGCGCTCCCAAGACCATCACTCTGGCCAAGAGGGTGGACGAGTACGATGTCTATAATGAAGTCGGCCACGGCCCCGGCTTCTATAAGATTACCCCTGTGGAAGGGGAGGCGTACATGGATATATACCGGTATGCCTACCACTGGGAGAAAGACACAGATCAAACGGTCGAATCGAAAGATGGCAATTTGGACGGCTTTGTTGCTGAAAACTTCTACTACGATCAGGTACTCAAGGAGTTTGTCAGCAATCAGCTGTCTACCATGGCACTAAGTGCTTTTGGTACCTACGGTACCTCGGTGATCCAAAAGATAGCCGGTGCATCCTCTGCCGCCGTGGTTGACCTGCGCAGCGAGGAGGTCATTGCGTCCAGCGGTGTGGGTAAGATCACTTCTCTGGACGGCGTGCATGCCCTCATCAGCGACAATCCGGATACGGCCATTCCCATGGACATCTGCTACAGCTCCAGCAGCCGTAAAATCCTCGCCATCTTCATCAAGGACGTGTACTATCACGATACCGACGGTGTTGAGATCACCGGGTCGTCCCCCGACTACTACATCAACGGCAGACCTCTGGCCGATGGGTGTGTTATCGGGGAATACACGGGTATTAACCAGACCGTCGATAAAAGCAAGCTGACGAACATGGACGACATTGTGACCTTGCTGGACGATTATTCCTTTAACATGGAGTATAGGGTAGCTAATGGCGAGATCACCAAGTTGAACATCTCTGCAGTCGCACCCCAAAAGGTACCCGGCAAGCTGCTTTATGTGGGACCCCTCAAGTTAAAGAACGCTCTTGAGAGAAATGTTGTTAACTATCTTGCAGAACCGGCTGATGCCTGGGTGCTGGATCCCGCTGGGAATGACAGCTACGAGCCGGGTGATAAGATATCCCTGCGAGAGTATACCAAGGTCGTCGTGACCGATGCCAATGCCGAACGCAATATTAACAAATGCAACGTGTATATGGCATCTGTCAGCGGCGAGGTACTCAGCCTCAAGCCGTATAAGATCACCTGGCCTGCATCCAGCAACGGCTGTGACTATGAGAACCGTATTGGCCGCCACAATGAGATCGTCTCCTATAAAAACGATGTACTGACCATGGTGGATGCGCATACCTATTCCGATAGGAGCAGTGACCAGGACGGCAGCCCCTGCTATGGGTATACCGGTGCATGGCGCGAGGCACCTCTGACCCTTACCGGTATCGACGAAAATGTGGAGGTCATCGTCCCCGGCGGCACGGACACGACCATCGGTGCTCTGGCTGGTCAGGTCGACGCCAGGCGCATCGTGCTGGACTACTTCTTAGGCGAGGACGGAAAGCCTGTATTCTTCCTGTTCCAGAACGACCAGACAGCCCACAATCCTCCTCTCTACATCCCTGCTGAGGGTGATGTGCTGTTGGCAGAGAAGTCCATGCAGATCGCCAATCACGTTTCTACACGCGGCAGCCGCAGCGAATTTGTGGTTATCAAGGGCAACGGTGTGTTTGGAGAGGACGGAGTCGTTACCGCCGGTACCAGGGTCACGGTGCGTTTCCTGGACGCCTTCAATGCCAACGGCAGCGCCTATACCGGCAGTTCTGTGCCTGCGGGCTACTACACCGGCGCAGAGCATAATACGATCCAAAACCTGCCCAGCACGCTTCTGGATAAGGATGCCATTGCCGATCTGGACGCTTCCGACACAAGCGTGGCGGTAATAGATGTGCGCAGTGATAAGGCGGGTTACGGAACCATTGACACCGTTGATAAGCTGCAGAAGGCATCCGGAATGTATGATGTTACCGCAGCTAAGGTTGATGCAGGTGGTAAGACCTATGTGGTGGTTAGCGAGGTGTCCATTCTGAAGGGCAAGCTGCTGTATGTGGAGCCCCTCAGCGTGACCGGAGGAGCTCTGACCGCCGAGGCCACCGCCTGGGTGCTGGACCCTGTGGACGGTGTTGCCGTGGGCGAGAAGATCACCCTGCCTGTGGGCACCAAGGTCACCGGGGTCAACAACGCCGCCCTGAGCCAGTATATGGTGTACAGTGTGACCGCCTCCAATGAGGTGCTCACGCTCAAGATATATAAACTGACCTGGCCCGCCAGCGGTAACGGCTGCAACTACGATAACTGCGTCGGTCGCCACAACGAAATCGTCTCCTATGATGGCGATAAGCTTGTCATGGTGGACGCTCACGACTACCATGAAAGGTATCACAACGGTGTCAGAGACGACCAGAGCGGAAGCCCCTGCTACGCCTATCCCAACGCATGGCGTGAGGCACCCTTGACCTTGAGCGGTGTTTCTGCCGATCGGGAGGTCTACACCGCCAATGGAACCACCACCATCGGCCAGCTGGCGGATAAGATCGGGACGAAGAGTATTGTTCTGGACTACTTCTGCGACGAGAGCGGCGAACCGTTGATCTTCTTCCTGTTCTCGGAGAGCGAGAAGCAAGCCTCGGAGCCTTCTTTCTACATCCCTACAGAGGGTGATGTGCTGTGGTCCCTGAACTCCCGGACCATTACTCACACCGATTCCAGAAAGGGCGGCATCGGCCAGTTTGTGGTCATCAAGGGCAGCGTGGAGGCCGGCACCAGGATACAGGTCCGCTATCTGGATGTCCACGATACGGCTGGTGCATCTGTTTCGGCCGGTACTATCGTGTCCGGTGCCTACACCGGTATCCCCGGAAACGCCAATAGTCAGCGCGTTATCAAAAAACTGACCAGTACGTCTCTGACCAAGGAAGCTATCGATGCCCTGACCGCTGCCGACGTGGCCGGCGTGGTGGATGTGAGTGGCGGAACCATCGATAACCTTGAAGCGCTGAAAGCTGTGTCGGCTACGGTTACCGCAGTTAAGGTCACCGGCACAGATGGTAAGGCCTATGTGGTGATCACCGGATAAGGAAAAATCAACAGACACATATACCCGAATAATTCAGACAAAGAGAGATGCGGACATGTCCGCATCTCTCTTTTTTGCGTTTGGTCGGACAGATCTTGCTCCAATTTCAGGAAACTGTATATTTTCGGACACTATGACGAAAAAATGTCGCAAATATGTATAGACGAATGGGGGAAAAATCGATAAAATACATATGTAAAAATGTGTTCCTATACCCATGTGCCCTGTTCCACGGAGCTGAATTCCGGGCAGCAGGGGAGAGGCAACACCCTGCAGTCCGGCGTCAAATACACTTGGGGCAGGAGCACAAATAAAACAGGAGGTATCCCTATGAGAAAGAGCAATTTCCTTCGCAAGCTGCTTTCGGGTGTGTGCTGTGTGGCCATGCTGGTGACCATGCTGCCCATCATCCCCTCTGCAGCCGCAGACTCTGCTGTGCTTTTTGAAGACAACTTCAACAGCTACAGCGCAAATGCTGATCTGCCTTTGGGCGGTGCTGCGGACAAGTTTGCTTTGGGTAAGGTCGAGCGCAGAACCAGTGCCCAGACCCCCGGCAGCTACAGCATTACCACCGTGGACGGTAAGCTGAAGATTTCCTCTACCGACGTAGTCGACAGCGGCGATATCGGTGAGGTCTATGCCGGCGTTAAGACCGCACAGACCTTTAACGGCAGCTATACCGTGACCTTTGACTGGATGCAGGAGAGCACGGATGTGTACTGCACCATCTTCTATCTGGCTGGTACCGAGGCGCGTGTGAGAATGCAGAACCCCGGCAACAGCAACGCCATCTACAATACCATTTTCTTTGTGAAGAACGGCAACAAGTATCTCAAGAATCCCGACACCGACGAGCAGTTCAAGTTCGGCGCTGCTTTTGGTACCTGGTACACTCTGGAATACCATGTTGACGCTGACAGCAATTCTGTGACCCTCAATGTGTATGAGCAGGGCGGCAGCGAGGTGCTGGGCACCTATACTCTGGATGCAGCGCCCGTGGCTGACAAGCCTCTGGAGATCAGCCACTTCGGCGTGCAGAGCAGCGATGAGTCCGGCAAGACCTCTACCTGCTACATCGACAACGTGAAGGTCGTCAGCGGTATTGTTGAACGGGAAGTGTCTCAGGGTCCCGCTACCGGCAGCACCATTGGCGGTGCCGCTATGAGCAACTTCTCCGATGCTGCTGAGATCACCTACACCAAGGCAGCTGAGATCACTGCCGGTCTGAAGCTCTTTGAGGGCGCTGACGGCAAGTTTATGCCCAAGAACACCGTCACCCGTGCT
>JAZOBP010000018.1:0-2395 GCA_045596065.1 Lawsonibacter sp.
GATGGCGGTAAATACAAGCTCGCCCTTGCTTCCCTCGGGCAGTACCTCGCCGGTCTCGGGATCGATGATCTCGGCGATAAAGTGGTCCTCGTTGATGTGCATTCCGGTCTGTTCCGAACATTCGAACGAAACGCCCGGACCGGACAGCTCGGTGAGACCGTAGATGTCGTAGGCCTTGATACCCAAAGTGTTCTGGATGTCCTGACGCATCTCTTCCGACCAGGCCTCAGCACCGAAGATGCCGGCCTTCAGGGGGATGTCATCGGGGCCCATGCCCATCTCCTTCATGCTCTCGCCCAGATAGGCGGCATAGGAGGGAGTGCAGCACAGGATGGTGGCGGAGAGATCCTTGATAAACCCGATCTGACGCTCGGTATTGCCCGAGGAGGTGGGGATGGCCAGACAGCCCACCTTGTGGGAGCCGCCGTTAAGACCGGGGCCACCGGTAAACAGGCCGTAGCCGTAGGAGACCTGACACACGTCCTCGTTGGTGCCGCCCACAGCGGTGATAGCACGGGCGCAGCAGTCCTCCCACAGGTCGATATCGTGCTGAGTGTAGAAGGCCACCACACGCTTGCCGGTGGTACCGGAGGTGGACTGGATGCGAACACAGTCCTTCAGGGGCTTGCCCATGAGACCGTAGGGATAGGCCTCACGCAGGTCGGCCTTGGTGACAAAGGGCAGTTTGTGCAGGTCGGCGACGCCCTTGATGTCGTCGGGGGTGATGCCCTTGGCCTCCATCTTGGCACGGTAGTAGGGGACGTTGTCCCAAACATGGCGCACCTGCTTGACCAGACGCTCGTCCTGCAGGGCACGCAGCTGTTCACGGGGCATGGTTTCGATTTCGGGTTGATAGTATCTCTCCATTGATGCTCAAGACCTTTCTGTTTGTGTGTATGGGCGAACGAGTCAGGCGTTTTTGCCCAGCTCAAAGGCTTTCTTGTTCAGCTCGAGGAACTTGGCGGGCACACAGGCCTCGATGGACTGCTGCCAGGCATCTTCAGGCAGGTCGAAGTAGTGGGACAGACGGCCCAGCAGCACCAGATTGACCGCTTTGGAGCTGCCGGCCTGCTCGGCAAGAGCCAGACAGTCCAGTGCATCCACCCTGGCGCCGGTGGCCTTCATCTTGGCTACCAGGTTCTGGGGGTAGGCGGCGGCACCGGTGATCACGGGCATGGGGTCGATCTGCTGGGTAGAGGTGACGATCTGGCCGTCGGGCCTGAGGTAGGAGAGCCAGCGGGCGGCCTCCAGCAGCTCAAAAGACACGATGTAGTCCGCCTCGCCCTTGTCGATGACAGGGGAGTTGACCTTGTCGCCGTAGCGCACATAGGTGACTACGCTGCCGCCGCGCTGGGACATACCGTGGACTTCGGATACCTTCACGTCATAGCCCTGAGCCATCAGCAGATGGCCCAGCAGCTTGGAGGCAAGCAGGGAGCCCTGGCCGCCCACGCCGACGATCATGATATTTTTTGTTTTCATCTTTTAGCCCTCCTTTGCGGTGCTCTGGAAGGCACCGAAAGCGCACAGCTGCTGGCACACGCCGCAGCCCACGCACAGGGTATTGTCCACATGAGCCTTGCCGTCCCGCATGGAGATAGCAGGGCAGCCGATCTTCATGCAGGCCTTGCAGCTCCTGCACTTGTCGGCATCCACCACCAGAGGAGCGCTGTGCTTGACATACTTGAGCAGGGCGCAGGGGCGGCGGGAAATAATAACGGAGGGGCCGTTGAAGGCCAGCTCTTCCTTGATGGCGGTGTCACATGCCTTGAGGTCGTAGGGGTCCACCACGCGTACCCGTTCAAAGCCCATGGCACGGCACAGAGCTTCCAGATCGATCTTGCCGGCAGGGTCGCCCTTAATGGTGTAGCCGGTGGTGGGGTTTTGCTGGTGGCCGGTCATGCCGGTGATGGAGTTGTCCACGATGATGACGGTGGAGTTGGACTGATTGTAGGCGATGTTGGCAAGACCGGTCATACCGGAATGCATAAAGGTGGAGTCGCCGATGACGGCCACCACGTTGCCCGCCTGATCGTCCAGAGCCTTGTTAAAGCCATGGACGGCAGAGACGGAGGCGCCCATGCACAGGGTCATGTCCATGGCAGCCAGAGGAGCCACAGCGCCCAGCGTGTAGCAGCCGATGTCGCCCAGCACGGTGCATTTGTTCTTGCTCAGGGTGTAGAACAGACCACGGTGGGGGCATCCGGCGCACATGACAGGGGGACGGGGAGGGATGGCCTCGTCCAGAGCCTTGCCGGTATGTACCTCGCCGCCCAGCTTCTCTGCCACGAGATTCTGGGAGAACTCGTCGATCATGGGCAGCTTGTCCTTGCCGGACACGGCAAGACCCAGCTGACGGCAGTGGTTTTCGATGATGGGGTCGAGCTCCTCCACC
>JAZOBP010000019.1:0-4912 GCA_045596065.1 Lawsonibacter sp.
TGGAGGAATTGTTGGTCATAAACAGATACTTACGGCCGGTAGCCTTGAGTGTATCCAGCAGCTCGACGGTGAAGTCGTACAGCCGGTCGCCCAGATACAGGGTGCCGTCCATATCGAACAGGTACAGCTTGACCTGCTGCAGCAGTCTGGTTTTATCCATAGCGATGCTCCTTACTTGACGGACTTGGTGGCGACGATGTCGGCACCGCATACATCATAAAGGATAACGTCGCCAATTGCAACCGGTGCCTGTACACTTGCGCTGCGGATGCGCTCCATGGCTCTGGCCATTTCACCCTTGGGGATGGGCTGGGTGGTCTTGACGCTGACCATGGTGTCCTCACGGTTGCTTACCCGGACGATGGAGGTCAGGGTGCGGGTGGGGTGGAGGCACTCGTTGACAGCATGCTGCTGACCTCTGGGACAGGCGTTGCCGGTGACGGTGATCTGGCCGTCCCCGCCGCAGTCGGCGGTCATGATACAGCCTCTGGGGCAGACGATACAGGTGATTTGACGTTTCATCCCAATTCCTCCAGACTTACGGTGATCTCGCCGCTGACATCGGCCAGTGTGCCGGCCTTGAGGGTGATTTTTTCCATCTCGCCGGGGGCGGCCATGATGCGCCGGACCTGAGTCAGCACCCGGTCACCGGCACGCACGGTAAACTGCACCGGGCCAAAGGGCTGGGTCACACGCAAAAACAGGCTGACGTCTCCGTCGGTCCGGGTATGTACCTGCTGGGGCAGCACGTAGCGCACGCCGCTGCCCGGACGGGTGGTCACCGTGGGGGAGTCGGCACGGACACCCTGCACAAAGCGGGCGGCACCCAGACCGGCCCGCTCGGCCTCGTCGGAGACATAGTCCACCAGATCGTGAACCTGCAGCACGTTGCCGCAGGCAAAGATGCCGGGGGTCTGGGTCATACAGGTCTCGTCCACCAGAGCGCCGCTGGTCACGGGATCCATGGGGATGCCGGCAGAGCGGGTGAGCTCATTTTCGGGGATGAGGCCCACAGACAGCAGCAGGGTATCGCAGGGGATATAGCGCCTGGTGTCCTCGATAACGGCACGGTTTTCGTCCACCTGAGCGATGGTCACGCCCTCCAGCCGCTCACGGCCATGGATCTGGCAGACGGTGGTGGACAGGTACAGGGGGATGTCGAAGTCCTCCAGACACTGCACGATGTTGCGCTTCAGGCCGCCGGAGTAGGGCAGCAGCTCGCACACGGCCTCCACCTTGGCACCCTCCAGAGACATACGTCGTGCCATGATCAGGCCGATGTCACCGGAGCCGAGGATGACTACACGCTTACCCACCATATAGCCCTCGCAGTTGATCAGCTTTTGGGCGGTGCCGGCGCTGTATACGCCGGCGGGACGGGTGCCCGGAGTGTTCAGGGCACCGCGGCTGCGCTCCCGGCAGCCCATGGCCAAAATGACCGCACCGGCCTGCAGCTTGAGGATGCCCTCCCGGCTCTGGGCGGTGACCACCCGGTCGGGGGAGACGGAGGTGACGGTGGTCTCGTAGTAGACGGGGATGCTGCGCTTTTCTACCTCGCAGCGGTATACGTGGGCATATTCCGGGCCGGTAAGCTCACGGCCCAGCTTGTGCAGACCAAAGCCGGCGTGGATGCACTGGCGGAGAATGCCGCCAAGCTCCGGTTCACGGTCCAAAATCACCACATCGGTGGTGCCGGCATCGTAGGCGGCCACAGCAGCGGCCATACCCGCAGGGCCGCCGCCCACGATGACAATATCATGATAAGTCATAGTCGGGCCTCCTTTACAGCTTGCCGGTCAGCGGACGGGATGCGCCGCCGGACTTGGTGACCTGCTCCATGGGAATGCCGTGCTCCTGCGCGATCAGTTTCATGACATAGGGGGAGCAGAAGCCGCCCTGACAGCGGCCCATACCGCCGCGGGTGCGGCGCTTGACGCTGTCCAGATCCAGCGCAGGAGGATTGCGGCGGATGGCGTCCCGCATCTCGCCCTCACTGACGGTCTCGCACCGGCATACGATCTTGCCGTAGTCAGGATTTGCCTTGATATAGGCGTCCTTATCCTCGTCGCTCATCTCACGGAAGGCACGGGTGTTGGGGCGGGTGCCGTCCCAATGGGCCTTTTCCTCCAGGGGCAGACCGTCTCTGGCCAGCAGATCCACCAGATATTTGGCGATGGCCACGCAGCAGGTCAGACCCGGAGAGTCAATGGCAGCAGCATGGAACAGGTGGGGTACCTTGTCGGAAGCCTGCAGGATAAAATCGCCCCCGGGGGTGGAGGCACGCACCCCGGTAAAGGAGGTGATGACCTGACGGAAGTTGGTGCCGGGGACACTGCGTGCGGCCAGACGGGCCACAGTATCAAGGCCCTCGGCGGTGGTCTGGGTATCGCTGGGGGCGGCGACATGGGTGGCGGTGGGGCCGGTGAGCAGGTTGCCGTCCACGGTGGGGGAGACCAGAATACCCTTGCCCAGCTCGGAAGGAACCTGGAAGATGGTGTGGCGCACCCGGCTGCCCTCGGCCTTGTCCAGCAGCATGTACTCGCCGGCTCGGGGGGTAATGGTAAAGAAGGCATCGTCCATCAGAGCGGCCACCTTATCGGCCCAGCCGCCGGCACAGTTGACTAGATGGGTGCCGGTCACGCTGCGTCCGTCCTTGGCGTTGACAATAAATACGTCCCCGTGCGCAATGGACTCTACGGCAAAATTGCGCAGCAGCTCCACGCCGTTATCCATGGCGTTGCCCACGGCGGCAATGGTCAGCTCATAGGGGCAGATGATGCCGGCGGAAGGCACGTGAAGCGCACCGGTGACCTCGGGGCTCAGCTGGGGCTCCAGCTTGCGGGCCTCGTCCCCGGTGAGGATGGACAGGCCGGAGATGCCGTTGATCAGGCCGCGCTCCAAAAGCTTTGCAAGCTCCTTTTCCTCCTCAGCGCCAAAGGCGCACACCAGAGAGCCGTTGTTCTGATGGTGAACATTCAGCTGTCGGGCGGCCTCATACAGCAGAGGTACGCCCTGCGTGTTCAGCTGCGCCTTAAGGGTGCCGGGCTCCGGGTCATAACCGCCGTGGATGATGCCGGAGTTGGCACGGGTGGCCCCCATGGCTACGTCATTTTCCTTTTCCAGCAGGCAGACGGACAGGTGATAGCGGGACAGCTCTCTGGCCAGCATTCCGCCCACCACACCGGCGCCGATGATCAATACGTCGTACATATTGCCTCTCCTCCGACCCAATGAAAGAATGTCTTGAAATGTATTTTCTGCTGTGCTATCATATTAAAACAATCATAAAAGGTCAATATCGGCAGATAATAACGCAAAAAGCAAATAAGAAATGAGCGAATTACGGAATAAAACGATCAAAAGGTGAAGGGGATGAGGGCGTGCCGTTTTATGAACGGGAGGAAGCGATCCTGAATGTGCTGATGGAACGGGAGAGTATTTCGGTGCGGGAGCTGTCCGGAATGCTCTATGTTTCCGTGCCCACTCTGCGCCGGGATCTGATCAAGCTGGAACAGAAAGGCCGGATCATCCGTACCCACGGCGGCGCTCAGCTGCTGAAGAAGGCGGGGGACCAAAAGGTGCCCTTTTTGCTCCGGGAGCAGGAACAGAACAGTGCCAAAAACATAATGGCCCAGCGGGCCGCCGAACTGATCAAGGACGGAGATGTGATCATGCTGGACAGCAGTACCAGTGTGTGCAGTATCGTGCCCCTGCTGCCCCAGTTTAACAACATCATCGTTATTACAAGCTCTGCCAAGGCCTCTTATGTTCTGGGAGAGCTAGGCATCACCAATATCTGCACCGGCGGGCGCATGATACCCGGTGCCTTTGGGTATGTGGGGGAGGATGCCGAGCGCACGGTGATGAGCTACAACGCTGACATCGTGTTTTTTTCCTGCCGGGGCCTTACCATGGACGGCAGGCTGACAGACAATGACACGGAGGAAAACAGCCTGCGCCGGGCCATGTTCCGCCAGTCGGCCAGACGGGTGTGCCTGTGCGACAGCACCAAGTTTGACCATATTTACCTCAACAGCCTGTGCCATATTTCCGAGGTGGACGAGCTGATCTGCGAAGTGCCTGTGCCCGCTCAGCTGCAGGCCATGACTCGGGGCGGGCGGAACGTATAAGTTTTTTGTTTGTGCCAACGGGCGATGCACAAGGTTAAACTTATGAACTGACAAGAATAAACCGTGCCTATTTTCCGAAAAAGCTCTTGAATCGGATAGGGGATACCATCTATAATGTAGGTAGAAAAATTTGTAAATACGGCAGTTATGCCGACATACAGGAGGAATAACCATGAGCGAGAACAAAAAGCCCCTTGAGGGCCTTCGTGTGATTGAGCTGGCCAACTACGTTGCCGCTCCCATTGTGGGCCGCATTGCTGCCGATCTGGGTGCTGAGGTCATTAAGATCGAAGGCCGCGGCGGCGACACCTGGCGCACCACCTCCATGGGCCACACCCATACCGACCTGGACGAGAACCCCCTGTTCGACACCTTTAACGTGGGCAAGAAGTCCCTCTCCCTGAACATGAAGACCGAGGAAGGCAAGGAGATCTTCTTTAAGCTGCTGGAGGATGCCGACGTATTGATCACCAACACCCGCAACCAGTCTCTTGTAAAGTTGGGTGTGGACTATGAGTCCATTAAGGACCGCTTTCCTCGTCTGATCTATGCCACCCTCACCGGCTACGGCTACGAGGGCCCCGACTGCAACGCTCCCGGCTTTGACATCGTGGCCTTCTGGTCCCGTTCCGGCTTCTCTGCCGACATGACCATCGACGGCCCCGGCAGCTACCCCGTCAACGCCCGTATGGCCATGGGCGACACCCTGGCCGGCACCACCCTGTTCGGCGGCGTGATGACCGCCCTGTATCAGCGTGAGCGCACCGGCAAGGGCGATTTTG
>JAZOBP010000020.1:0-2100 GCA_045596065.1 Lawsonibacter sp.
AGCATCCAGCAGCAGCTGTTCCTCGAGCGTGTCCCCCACGGCAACGTGCAGGTCTCCCTCATCGTGTCCGAGAAGCTCTTCTCCGCGCTGGTCAAGGCCAATCTGGCCGCCCGCAAGGCGGCCGACACTTACAAGGGCAAGTTCTCCCCCCTGCACCACTTCCTTGGCTACGGGGGCCGCTGCGCTTTCCCCTCCAACTTCGACGCTGACTACTGTTACAGCCTGGGATACAACGCCTGCATGCTCATCCAGTACGGCTACAACGGCTATCTGTCCAAGGTCTCCAACCTGTCCAAGCCCGCTGAGGAGTGGGTGGCCGGCGGCATGCCCATCACCAAGATGATGAACATCGAGCGCCGCAACGGCAAGGATAAGCCCGTTATCCGCAAGGCTCTTGTGGAACTGGACGGCGCCCCCTTCCAGTACTTTGAGGCCCGCCGTGACCAGTGGGCTGTGGACACCTGCTACGTCTATCCCGGTGCCATCCAGTACTTTGGCCCCACCGAGGTCTGCGACGTGACCACCCGCACTCTGGCTCTGGAAAAGGCCTGATCCCCTCATACGTCAAAACCCGACTGACAGATGTCAGTCGGGTTTTTTCAATACATAATGACCGCCCGCACCGGGCAGACGGGGCTGCAATAGCCGCAGGTAAGGCACTTTCCGTGATCCACCTGCGCCAGTCCGTTTTCGTTGTAGAAGATCGCACCGTTTGGGCATGCCGCCTTGCACGCTCCGCACCCCTCACAGTCCCCCTGATCGATGTAGACCTTTTTCATGGATACATCGGGGTTGTAATGGGCGGGCATGGTGCCGTTGAGATAGTTCAGCAGGTCATCCACCTCCGCCGTGTTCCCAAAGCCGATCATCACACTTTGGATCTCCGGCTGGGCGTACACATAGTCCAGCGCCTGCTGATAGTGGCCGGTCAGCCCGCCACCGCCAAAGACCTTCATGGAAAAAACACCCTTGCCCGCCCGACTGCACAGCCGGATGGCCTCCAGCATTTCCTCCCGGGTGGCAAAGCTGTCGCCTTTGCGAATGCCCAGACCTGCGTAGTTGATCAGAGGGAATACCACATCCAGCCCCTCCAGCTGCGCCGCAGCCGCCGTCACATCCACATGATGGGTGGACAGGCCAATAGCCCGCACCAGCCCCTGCTCCTTGGCATCCCGAAGGGCCTGCCATGCTCCGGTGCGCCGTTCCAGCTCTCCGGAGCGCACCTCGTGCATCAAAAAGATATCGATCACATCCCGGCCAAGTCCAGTCCGCTCCTCCTCAATTGCCTGCATCATACCATCATAGTCCTCACACAGGGACTTGGAGCTGATGACCACATCGGGATAGCTGCCGCCCTCCAGAGCCTTTTTTATGTAGGCGTGGGTGCGGTAATACTGGGCCGTATCAATAAAATTGATACCCCGACCAAGGGCATAGCGGATGATCCGGGCTCCTTCGTCCACACTCAGGGCACGCTGGTTGGGCCCCATGGGCAGCACGCCAAGCCCGGCCACACTCACCTGAATGCCGGTTTTCCCCAGAATCGTTCGTTTCACAGACTCACCTGCCTTTATCTTGCCTGCTCCAATATAGATCTCAAGATATTTCGAATCAATATCACCAACGGATAAATATAAAAGCGGCTTGGAATCACATTTTTCCAAGCCGCTTTGTGGCCAATCGGCATTACTCCCACTCAATCGTCCCGGTGGGCTTGGGGGTCAGGTCGTAGAGCACACGGTTGATGCCCTCCACCTCGTGGGTGATGCGGTCAGTGATCTTACCCAGCACGGAGTAGGGGACCTCCTCGATGGTGGCGGTCATGGCGTCGGTGGTGTTCACGGCACGGATAATGGCGGGCCAGCCCTCGTAGCGCATCTCGTTGCGCACGCCCACGCTCTTCACGTCGGGCACGGCCACAAAGTACTGCCACACCTTGCCGGCAAGACCGGCCTTGTCAAACTCCTCCCGAAGGATGGCGTCGGCCTCACGCAGGGCGTGGAGACGGTCGCGGGTGATGGCGCCCAGGCAGCGGACACCGAGACCGGGGCCGGGGAAGGGCTGACGATAGACCATGCTGTGGGGCAGACCCAGTGCCTC
>JAZOBP010000021.1:0-3646 GCA_045596065.1 Lawsonibacter sp.
GGCGTTGCCGCCGTACTTGACCACCACGGTCTTGCCGGCGTACTTCTGGATGTAGGGCAGAGCCTCGGCCAGCACGGTGGCACGGTCTACCTCGTGATTAAAAGACATAAGTAAAACCTCCGGAAAGAGTATGAGATAGGAGATAAGGAGATAAGAGATAAGAGATATTTCGGCTATCTCATATCTTTTATCTCATATCTCTTATCTTTGTTAGGTACGGTAATCTCCATTAATTTTGACGTAGTCGTAGGTCAGATCGCAGCCCCAGCACTCTGCGCTGCTGTCCCCGTCGTGGACGTGGATGGCAATGGTGATCTCAGGCTGGGTAAGCACCTTCTTGGCCAGAGTCTCATCAAAGGCCACGGTGTTGCCCTGCTGACAGACCAGAACCTCACCGGCGGAGGAGGCAAACTTGATGTCCACATACTCCGGACGGAAGGGGGCCTTGGAGTAGCCCATGGCGCAGATGACACGGCCCCAGTTGGCATCGGCACCGAACATGGCGGCCTTGACCAGAGAGGAGCCTACCACGGCGTTGGCAAGACGCTCGGCGGTCTCCTCGCTGCGGGCACCCTCCACCAGACAGGTGATCAGGCGGCTGGCACCCTCGCCGTCGGCGGCGATCTTCTTGGCCATGGTGCGGCACACCTGCTCCAGCAGAGCGTAAAATGCCTGATAGTCGTCGTTTTTCCACTCGATGAGCTCGTTGCCCGCCATGCCGTTGGCCAGCACCACACAGGTGTCGTTGGTGGAGGTATCGCCGTCCACAGTCACCCGGTTAAAGGTGCGGCAGACGATGTCACGCAGGGCATCCTCCAGCATCTCGTGGGTGATGGCGCAGTCGGTGGTGATGAAGCAGAGCATGGTACCCATGTTGGGATGGATCATGCCCGAGCCCTTGGCAATGCCGCCCACGGTGACGGTCTTGCCGCCAATCTGGCTGCGCAGGGCGACTTCTTTCTTGGCGGTGTCGGTGGTCATGATGGCCCGTGCAGCGGCATCGGAGGCAGCCTCGCTGTGCTCCAGAGCCTTGGCCGCATGGGGCAGGCCGGCCTCAATGGCGGCGATATTGATGGTCTGGCCGATGACGCCGGTGGAGCAAACCACAAAGTCCCCGGCCTGCTTGCCGGTGACGGCAGCGGCTGCCTCGCACATGGCCTGAGCATTCTCATGGCTCATGGGGCAGCAGGCATTGGCGTTGCCGCTGTTGGCCACAACGCCCCAGGCCACGCCGTTTTCCAGATTTTCCATGGTCTTGTAGACGGGGGCCGCCTTCACCCGGTTGAGGGTGTAGGTGGCGGCGGCGGTACACTCCCGATCGGACAGGATCAGGGCAAGGTCGTTTTTATCCGGGCTGCTGCTGGCCTTGACGCCGGCATGGACGCCTGCGGCCCGAAAGCCCTGAGCGGCACACACACCGCCGGAAATCTCTTTGATCATAGTCGGTACTCCTTCTTATGCGTCCACGCTCAGCCCGGTGGTCTCCCCGAAGCCCAGCATGATGTTCATGTTCTGCACAGCGGCGCCGGAGGCACCCTTGCCCAGATTGTCAAAGCAGGCGGTGATCATGGTCTGCTCGGCATGACCGGTGACCACCAGCTCCAGCGTATCCTTGCCCGCCAAGGCATTGGCGTGGATACGGGGAGCGGTGCCCCCAAAGGCAGCCACACGCACCATGGTGCAGTCGGCGTAATACTCGGACAGCATGGTGTGGATATTCTCTGCGGTGGGCTTGCCCCGAAGCAGACGATTGTGGAGCAGGATGCCCGTGGCCATACCCTTGTAGTAGTCGCCCAAAACAGGGATGAAGGCCGGGGGCATATCCAGACCGGCCAGCTTCTGCATTTCAGGCAGATGCTTGTGGGTAAGGCCGGTGGCGTAGGGGGCGGGTGCGTCCAGCAGGACATCTCTGCCCTCCCCCTCGTATTCTGCGATCATCTTCTTGCCGCCGCCGGAGTAGCCGGTGATGGAGAAGCAGGTCACAGGGTAATCGGCACCCATCACGCCCATGGCAGTCAGGGGCGCCACCGCAGACAAAAAGCCGGTGGCGTGGCAGCCGGGGTTTGCCACACGGCTGGCGGTCTTGATGCGCTGACGCTGGCCGGCCAGCAGCTCGGCAAAGCCGTACACCCAACCCTGGGCGGTACGGTGGGCGGTGGAGGCGTCGATGACACGGGTGTTGTCGTTTTCAATGAGGGACACAGCCTCCACAGCGGCGGCGTCGGGCAGGCACAAAAAGACCAGATCGGCTGCGTTGATGAGCTTTTTGCGCTCGGAGACATCCTTGCGCTTGTCCTCGTCAATGAGCAGCAGCTCGATGTCCGGTCTGCCGCCCAGCCGCTGATAGATCTGCAGGCCGGTGGTGCCCTCCTTGCCGTCAATGTATACCTTGGGTTTGTTGCTCATATTGTTCTTCCTCTCAGGCACGCTGGGCCAAAAACTCTTCCAGATTGGCGATCTGCTTTTCCACCGACTGGCGGGCGGGGCCGCCGTAGACCTGTCTGCCGTTGACACAGGTACTCAGGGCCAGCGCCTCGTACACATCCTCGTCAAACAGGTTGGAGATGGCCCGGAAGTCACGCAGGGTCAGGGTGTCCAGCGTCTCGCCGTTTTTGATGCACATATTGACCAGACGACCCACGATCATGTAGGCCTCACGGAAGGGCATACCCTTCTTGACCAGATAGTCGGCGCAGTCGGTGGCGTTGATAAAGCCGCCGGAGGCCGCCTTGGCCATGTTCTTGGGCCGCACCACCAGAGTGTCCACCATGGCAGCAAAGACGGGCACGCACATCTGCACGGTATCGATGGCGTCAAAGACGGGTTCCTTGTCCTCCTGCATATCCTTGTTGTAGGCAAGGGGCAGGCCCCTCATGACGGTGAGCAGGGTGATGAGAGAGCCGTACACACGGCCGGTCTTGCCTCGTACCAGCTCGGCCACGTCGGGGTTCTTCTTCTGGGGCATGATGGACGAGCCGGTGGAGTAGGCGTCGTCCAGATCCACAAACTTGAACTCCCAGGAACACCACAGGATGATCTCCTCGGAGAAACGGGACAGATGCATCATGAGGATGGACAGGTCGCTGAGCAGCTCCAGAGCAAAGTCTCGGTCGCTGACGGCGTCCATGGAGTTGTCCATGGGCTTGTCAAAGCCCAGAGCGGAGGCGGTCTGGAAGCGATCCACGGGATAGGTGGTGGTGGCCAGAGCGCCGGCACCCAGGGGGCACTCGTTCATGCGTTCCAGACAGTCCTCCAGACGGGTGACGTCCCGGCGCAGCATATTGGCATAGGCCATCATGTAATGGGCAAAGGTGGTGGGCTGAGCACGCTGGAGGTGGGTGTAGCCGGGCATGACCGTGTCCATGTTGGCCTTGGCCTTGTTGACCAGCACCTTCTCCAGCTCCAGCACCTGAGTGATGATCACGGGGATCTGCTCCCGCACGTACATGCGGAAGTCCACCGCCACCTGATCGTTGCGGCTGCGGGCGGTGTGCAGACGCTTGCCCGTGTCGCCGATGCGCTGGGTGAGCATGGCCTCGATGTTCATGTGGATGTCCTCGTTGTCCAGAGAGAACTCCACCTGACCGGCCTCGATGTCGGCCAGAATGGCCTTGAGGCCCTCAATGATCTTGTCCGACTCCGCCGG
>JAZOBP010000022.1:0-3307 GCA_045596065.1 Lawsonibacter sp.
AGTTCGGCCAGCAGGCGGAGTTCTACACCGAGTATGCCGATATCTGCCGCTACATCGGCCTGAAGGCCAATCTGCTGCGCAGTCTGGACGAGGACGGCTGCGACGAGCTGCCCGATGCCCAGCTGACCCTTGTGGTCTGCCTCGGTACGGACGACCTGTACAAGAAGATGGACGACGATGCCAACACGCAGGCCACGGCGTGGGCCGGGCTTGTGGAGGGTGAGCCGGAGCAGCCCGGGCAGGAAGCGGCCAAAGAAAAGACCGACGGCTTTGACTGGGCCGGTCTGTCGGGCAGCATCGACGCTCTGCTTACCGAGCTGGATGAGAGTCCGCAAGAGCCCGAACAGCCGGCGGAAAGCCGCTTTGACGGGGCCATTGGCGATCTGCAGAGCCTGCTGGGGACGCTGAGCGAGGAGCTGGAGGAAGAGGTGGACGAGCTGGCAGCCGACATCGCCGCACCCTTCCCCGAGACCCGGGCAAAGAGCATCGGCAGCACCGAGGGCCTTAAGGGCTACAACGCCACCGCCGATTTGAATGTTCTGGTACGGGACGGCTGGAAGCTGTCCATGCACACCCTGATCAGCGTCAACAGCGCCAACGGGCTGAAGAATATGCCCAAGATCAAGCTCAGCGGCAACTTCAATCATCGGCTGGCTCTGCCCATGGCGCCGGAGCAGGGCAGCACATTCCTCTATTATACCAAGGCGCTCAAGGCCATGGCCGACGAGGCCGACCAGATCGGTGCGGTCTACGAGTACATGGGGGGCAACGGACAGCGGTTTATCCCCTACCTGTGAGCAGGAGGGAAGTCCGCTGCGCCGGAGCATACAGTAAAACCAGTAAGACGGGAGGAATACACCTATGCCAAACGCAACTCAGCTTGTTGCCTCACCCAGAGAGATACTGGAGCTGGCCAAGGGGCTGGTGGAGGATGTGCGAAACATCGAGGCCTTCAACAGCCAGCTCACAGACGATCTGGAGCAGATCGCCAAGACGTGGCTGGACGACGGCTTTACGGAAGTACACGAGTATCTTACCAAGATCAACAAGGCGCTGGAGGAGCGCAGGGACAGCATCGGTATGGTGGCCCAGGGGCTTGTGACCTATGCCCAGCTCCTGCGTAAGACCAAGTGACGGGAGGGATCGCAATGCCGGATGATATGATCAATGTAGACCCGAAGGAGCGGTTGGAGTTCAGCAAGAAGCTGGTGAACTACGAGACCTATTTGAAAGCGGCTGTGGTGCGCATCAAGACCCGGCTGGAGACCGCCTCCGGCCATCTGCAGGACCCCGGCTCGGTGCATTATATTGCCGAGGGGATGAATCTGGTGGCGGAGCTGGAGGCTTTGCTGGACGGCGGCATGACCCAGATCGGCACAGAGCAGGCTGTCAAGGCCAAAAAACAGATCGAGCTGATGGAGTCCTTTGGCGCCGGGGTGGACAAATGACCATCCACACCGACTGCCGAAAGGTTCAGATTCTGGCACGGGACATCGGCGTGCTGTGCCTTGCCATGCTCAACGAGGCCAAGGAGCTGGAGCATGAGCTGACCCGGCTCAAGCAGACGCTGGGGGATGACGGCATGGAGCTCATCGAGGGCTGCCTGAGCAAGATTCTGGACGAGCTGGGCCAGTGCCAAAGCGACATGACCGGGCTGACCAAGCACCTTATAACCTACGCCGCCGCCCTCCGGGCGACCAAGTGAGGGGGGACGGAGCATGAACGATCTTGTGGATCGGGACACGGCGGCTATGAAGCACTTTACCGCAAAGCTGTCGGATTTCTGCGACTCCACGGCCCACAAGGCCGCCACCCTTGTGCGTATGTGCGAACAGGCACAGCAGGCCATGCAGGATCAAAACGGCAAAATACTGGCCCGCCGCCTGACGGACATGGCCGGAGAGCTCCAAAAGCAGGTGGCCGCCGCCCGTGCGCTGGCCGGCCGCATGGCACGCTCTGCCGAACTTTTGGAACAGAGCGAGAAGGAGGAGTGAGCCTGTGGCTGTCATCTATGCCCGACTTGGGGAAATAAAACTCTTCCGTGACCTGTGGCAGGGGCTGCATACCCGGCTGGAGGGGGCTGTCCTGCAGCGGGAGGAGCCCATTGCCAAGGCCCGCCATACCATAGAAGAAGGTGTGGATCGTGCCCGTGAGATCCGGGACAAGGCACGAAACGCCCTTGATAAGGCCAGAAGCGATCTGGAGCGGGCCAAGCACACCGAGCATGGCCCGTCCCAATGGCACTACCGCCGGGTGGCGCACTGTGAGCAGGCCTGCGACTTTGCCGACCGCCAGCTGGACCGGCTGGAGCGGGAGCAGGAGAGCTTTTTCAACGGCACCGTGCGCTGCACCACCCGACAGGATCAGGCGCTGGAGCTTATTCAGGCCCTCGGCAAAAAGGGCGTTGACAGGCTGGATGCCTATACAGAGCTTCTGCGGCAGGCAAAGCGGGCGCTGATGGTCGACGCCCCGGCCGGCAGCGGCTCCTTTGTCACCCCCGACGGCGGCTATGTGGACGCACGGGAGCTGACGGAGGAGGAGGCACAGGCCCTTGCGCAAAAAACCGGCTGGAACCAGCGCACCCTGAAACAGTGTCAGCTGCGTCCGGACGGCTCGGTCTGGCTGAAAACCAACAACAGCATTCAAGACGGCGTGACCTACAACGGCACGTGGTTTGAACGGGACACGGTAGTTATCGGTGAGGTACGCTTGGAGGGGATCTTCCCAAAATTTGACGCCGTATTCCAGCCGGACGAGAGCCTGCCCCAGTCCCAGTGGAAAATCGGCAATCGGGAACACCACTTTGCATGGTGCAGGGAGCAGCTGGCCCGGGCGGTGGAGGAACGTCCCGCTCTGGCGGCGCAGTTTACCGCAAAGGAGCGGCAGCTCATTGCCGCCCGCAAGCCCCTGCCCGATTACACCTGGCATCACCACCAGCAGCCCGGCAGAATGCAGCTTGTCCCCTCGGACAAGCATAGTGCGGGTATGCACGGGGTCAGCCACACCGGAGGGTACGCCCTGTGGTGCGCCGGTGAGCCCAAGGAGTAAGGACTGCCGCCGTTGTCCGGAATGCGGCTGAAAACAGAACATCATCGGACATTATTTAGTACAATATCGGCCCGGCACAGCGCCTGTGACCGGGCAGGAAACCCCTGCGGCTTATGGAGCCGCAGGGGGTTTTTTGTATAACGAAAACCATGGGCTATGCCCATGGTTCAAAAAAGGCTATGCCTATGAGTAGTTCCGCCGCAGCGGAAAGCCTCCCCCTGTGTAAGGGGAGGTGGCCGAGCGAAGCGAGGACGGAGGG